>JBEBQJ010000114.1:0-15576 GCA_040395455.1 Sphingobacterium yanglingense
CTTGCAAACAATCGTGACTCCCCTTTGGCTCCTAGATTGTGTGTATACTGTGTAGTTAGGAAAGAAGTAGTTCTTGGCGTAAAGACTTGCTTATTGTGGCTAATATCTAGATTAGTTCCATTAGCGACGGTTGTTAGGTCATCGTATGTAGCATCGGTAAAACCAAAATTATAGAAAACCTCAAATCCCTTGAAAGGGATAAGAGCTAATTCAAATTCAATCCCTTTACTGGTCAGCATAGCGGCATTTTGGATTAATGTCAGTGCTTCAGGCATAATCAGTACGGGAATCTGTCCATTTTTTATTTGGCTATAAAATACCGTGCTGTTTATTTTCACTCGTTTGCCCATAAACATGTTCTTACTGCCGATCTCAAAATTATTACTGCACTCGGCGTCATAACGGCGCAGCGCAGGTTGGGACGGGTCTCCAGAGAGTTGGCTTATTCCACCAGACCTAAAACCTCGGCTGTAGCGTGCATATAGCTGATGGCCTTTAGCAATCTGATAGTTTAAGGCTATTTTGGGACTTAAATTGCTGTAGTGTGCGGTCGCAACGGTATCATTGGTCGTGACAATCGCTTGGCTACCATCGGCTAGGAATAGGCCTTCGATTTCCTGTTTCTTGTGTTCGTAATCGTATCGTAAACCAGTGGTTAGGTAGAAAGTGGGGGTAATCTGATAATCCACTTCTCCAAACACGGCTAGTCCGTATCCATTGAGCTTATTTATGGTGATATCGGTAAAGTTGGTAAGGGGCGAACCGTACATTCCAGCATCATCGCCGTAGTAGGTTCCTTGTTTGGTCGGATTGTCTTGCAGGAATCCGTAGACACCTGTGTTCCATCTCCATTTGGAGTCGATGGGCAAAGCGGAAGAAAGTCTAGTTTCTTGTAGATATACGCTGTTGGTGTTCCACGGCCTACCGTAGTCATTGACGATAGCAATAATATCATGACTAGAAAAATCGCCATCTATTGGACTTTTATAGTACCTGTAGTTCTGTTGGTAGGAGGTCTGTGTATTCAATAGAAAGTGTTCCCCTTGGTATTTGGCGCTAAGAGAAACATTCAAGGTCTGGTCTTTCATTGTAGCGTTGCGGTTTTGGTCCAGCTCGAAAGGGTTCTCAAAAGCCTCCTCTTTACCCATTACAAGTGGAAAAGCTCCTTTATTGATATGTCCTTGATGCTTTACATTCAATTGCAGGGAGAGTTTATCATTTGCATGGTATTTTAAGAAGTAATTGCCTTGCAGCAGATGCATGTCGTCATAGGATGATTGTGTGGATTTATTGCTGAAAAAGCCGTCTTTTTGCGTATACATTGCTGACGCTCCAAGATAAAGTTTGTCTGCTATCAATGGGGTACGAAGGCCCAATGTGTAACGCTGGAAGTTGTAGTTACCATAGCTTATTTCGACAAAACCACTGGTATTATTGCTTGGCTGTTTGGTAACGATATTAATGACCCCACCAGTAGAGTTGCGACCGTATAAGGTGCCTTGAGGCCCCCTGAGGACTTCAATGCGCTCAATATCGTTGAGTTGGGAGATATAGGTATCTAAACTAAACTGACTGACCCCATCTAAGTAGGTCGTGACGGCCGGGTCGTATGAAGTCGTCGTCAAACCGCGTATGCTGATTACATTTCTTAGGTCGCCTGGATTGGCGGCGTAGAGATTGGGAATGATGGCTGTTAGGTCTTTGGCATCCCATAGCTTGGCATCCTGTACATCTTTAGAATTGAGAACACTAAGGCTCAATGGAGCTCTTTGTACACTGGATTCCCTCTTGTCGGCGGTAACGACCGCTTCGGGGAGCTGCTGTTCGGGTCTAGAAAGCAGTATGTTTTTTGTGTGGCTACCTGAGGTGAGGTGAATTTCTTCAAGAAGACCAGAAAAACCATCTGCTTGTATGGATAAATAGTATTTGCCCGGACGTATCTCTTGTATTTTAAAATGACCTTTAGCATCAGAATCACTGTGGTAGCTGGTGTTCAATAAAGTGATTGTAACGTTCGGAAGTAAGATACCCTTATCGTTGGTCACTTTTCCTTCGAGGGATGCCCGGTCTTGTGATTTCGAAGGACTATAGATAAAAAATAAGAAAATAAAGAATGTATACGCTTTTCTCATACTATTAGGTGTATTGGTTTTGTGGTTGCTAAATAAAATGCGAATCCGCAAATCTACGGATTCGCATTAGGTAACTTAAAAGGTTACGCTACCTAAGTTACTGTTTTATATATTAACCTCTAATTATTTTCCTTTTTTGCTGCCTCTTTCATCTCATTGTACTTTTGTAATTGTTGTTTTGTTAAAGTCGCCTCGTAGTCTTTTTGGCGCTGTCTATAAATATTGGAGATTTGGGTTTTTCGTTCAGAATCTGATAGACTTTGGTCTTTTTTGATTTTCGTTATTGAATAAAAGGATTCTTTGGTGAGTGCTGTAATCTTGTGCTGCTGCTCAGCATTTAGACCTAATTCATCCATGATTTCTGTTTTATGTAAAAAAACAGTGTTCTTTTTCTCCTGTGTGTAACCCGCTAGTGACAAGGTCAATAGTAATCCGGTAAAAATAAGCGTTCTTTTCATGATTGATTTGAATTTATAGGATTAACGATTTGCTTTATTTCTGTGCATTTAAAAACTTGATAATTGTATCGGTATGCTCTTGCTGTATAAGGCTGTATATGGCGTGACCTTGGTCTTTGAGTATATGGGTTTCTGAGTTTAACCCCAGCTCTTTCATGCGTCGCTCCAGTGCGTAGGCATAGTCCACATGGATAAGGTCGTCTTTGTCGCCATGGAATGTGAGCATTGGTGGTGCACCTTTTTGAATAATGGAGGCATCTTGTAATCCTCCCCATAGATTTACTGTTGCTCGGATTGGGAGGATGTTCTGCTGAGACACATAGGCTAGGTCTAGAATAGCCATCGCACCAGCCGAACCTCCGGCAACACTCAGTTTGTCCAAGTCAAAATTATACTTACTCTGTCTCTGTTTTACCCAGCTAAGCACCTGCTTGAGGTCTTCTGTTGCGGTCTTTATAGCTTGCTGCATGGCAGGGTGAAATTTGCCATCCGCGCGTAAGCCTTTACTCATATTTGCCCGAGCGCTGGCACCAGTAATCTTATGATGTTTAAGGTAGAGTCTGTAGTTGACCGATAGGACTGCATATCCCTTGTCTGCCAATGTCTGTGAAAATCCAGAAAGGGCCGATTTGTCCCCGCCGGAAAATCCACCACCATGCACGAATATCAATACGGGTACTTTTTTATCCAGTGTATTGACGGGTAGATATAAATCTAGTAAACGATCGCTCGATGTATCTGAAGAATAGGGGGCTTCAGGCTTCTCTCCATACCGTAGGTTTAATGTTTTTCTATTTTCTATATCGTTAACAACGTTATCCGTAGCGTTTGTATGCTGTCGAAAGATAGGCCGGGCAAATAGGAGGGAGCTCGCTAAGAGTAGAAGCAGCGCGGTAACCCAAAGTTTGGGGAGTGATTTTTTTTTAAATATGGTATCTATCATCATGTTTATTTGGTGTTATTGATTAGCTATTTGGATTCAGTATGGCACGTTATTTTGCTATGATTTTCGCGTCCAATTGCTTCCAAGTGGGGCCGATTCCGTCCAGTTCAAATAATGCTTTTTGTATACTGTTTAAGTTCGTATTGCCAACAGCATGAGGGCTTTTTTCCGTTGTTTCCAATGTTCCAAAGCTGTTCGTTTTGAGTAGAGGGTTGCGTATCTCTACACCGGTTGGGTATTGTTCTCCTGAAGGCGATGGGGTACCGAATACCATATTGTTTTCGAATCGTATATTTTCAACATTTTTGGCTTCGGTTTCTATCCAAGTAATTATAGGATTTTTTGTGGAGATAATAATATTGTCCGCAATGAGATTATGGATAGGTGGTAAAAACGTTTTTTCATTTTTACCAGACCCAATGACAAGAGGTTCAGCGCAGTTTACAATCGTATTTTTCTGGACGGTTGTATTCTTGACTTGCCAGTATCCGTGTAGCGGAGGGTTTTCCCAAGCGTTCATAAAGGTAATTGTAGCATTTAATCCCGTACCCGTAAGACCTTGAAAATAGTTATTGACTATGCGGTGGTCTTCGCCAATGATACGGATGCCACCGGTCCCATTTTTTTGGTTGCCGATGAAGTAATTGCCATATACATTCGCTTTATTGCCATGTCTTAGTGTAAGCATTCCTTTGCTCTCATAAAAGAGATTGTTAGCGATCGTATTGTTTGTGGATTTGTTGGAAATAATTTCAATTTCCCCATCACAATGGACGAAGACATTTTCTTCTACGACAGTGTAGGAATCATGCATTGACCATTGGTCAGTTCCCATCCGGATGATTTCGCCTCCGTTTCTCCCAAGGGGAGGCCTGCCAGCAAAATAGTTGTGGTCTATGCGGTGATAATTAGGTCGGTCTGAAACGTAAATTCCAATGGTCGTGCCTAAATGGGTTTTTCCTTCGATATAGCAATGGTCTACTCTGTTGCGCAGGCCATAAAGGACTATCCAGCTGTTTCGCATGGATTTGTCAGGATTATTATAATCTACAATAGCGGAGTTGGTGAATCGGCAGTTTTCAGATTTTTCTGTAAATGATACAACGTTTTCTTTTAAAGTATAACCATTCTTGAAAGTGAGACCGTCCACAATCAACCATTTTCCATCTATTGTCAAGCTGCTATTTCCTGTGAGTGTTATGCCACCGGGACGCTCCGCGGTCAGTACGATGGGAGAGGCTTCAGTGCCCTCTCCCTTGAAAATTATTTTTTGATCAATCCATTGTTCACCTAGCATTACCACACGGTCTCCAGCCTTTAGTGTGAGCGAACTTAAAGCTTCAGTAGACTGGACACGGTATTCTTTAGCCATCATGCTAAATGAAATAAGGGATAAGACTATACTGGTTAAAAAGTACTTCATTTCGGATTTTGATTATTATTTCAATGTCATAGATGGATAAACAACAGTTTAATTTGCTTTTTTTGCATCGGCCTGCATCTCTTTGAGTTGTTTGAGCTGAGCTTCTGTGAGAACGGCATGTTGCTCCTGCGTACGTTTACGATACATTGCAGTAATTGCTTTCTTTTTTTCTGCTTCATTCAGGGTCGTGTCTTCCGTTATGGCTTTGACATCAGTAGCTTGCCTGATTTCAATTATTTTTGCGCGTTGTTCTGGCGTCATGTTCAGTTGATCCATTACTTTGACGTGGTGAAGGAATATCCCCTTAGGTTTTGTTTGTGCATAGATAGTCAGGGATAATAAGAAAGTAAAGATCGTGGTAATAAGTGCTTTTTTCATTTTGTATTCAATTAAAAGGGTTTATAAATCTGTTTTTAATTTCTGTCGTTCTATATTCTTGGATTAAGGAAATGGATGTGCCCTTGATTATTTGTTTGTAAATAATCTTTTTTCAAACCAGATGTAAGATAGTTCACGGGATTCTATCGGGAAATCATGACCATAGCCGTGTAGGAAGTAATTAAAATCTGCTGTTTTTGACTGATTTAGTTTTGTGTAATAATTTACCACCTCCCTGAAACACTCTAATAGTTGACTATTGCCTCTATTGCGGGAGTCAAAAAGAGAGTATTGATAGAGCACGGAACGTGGTGCTGCTAGCATTAGAAAGATGTTGGCATTGGTGTTAAGGCTGTTTATGCGGACGGTGTCTGCCAGATAATTTCGCAAAGCTTTAGGGTTTTTCCATAATTCGGGTCTGTAATTGACCATACCTCCAGCGTTGACTACAGTGGCTTTTATTCGTTCATCAAGAGCAGCTAAAAGGATGGCGTCCCAAGCCCCTAGGGAATGGCCTACAATGCCGATATTCTTAGGATCTACAAAGTCAAAGGTCGTCAACATATCTAATGCTTTTTGGAGGTCATAGATACTCTTTCCTGTCAATCCCCAACCGGGATATCTTTTTTGTAGTTCTTGCTCATGTAGCACCATTTCGGCCTTGTTGTTTCCTGTACCATTGGCACGTCTTCGTTGGCCATAGGCTGCTCGGTCGGGGGCAAAAGCAATAAAGCCTCTCCTCACCAAATCTAGTGCATATTGTCTGTTTTCTCTGCCTATCTTTTCTTGTTCGTCTTTTGCTGGTTCTTGGTATATTCCGACGACACGGTCCTTTCCTGTCTCTGCTGTAGGATGGGGACATAAGACCAAAGGAAGTTTATTGCCCTTTTGTTTGTTGGAGGGGATGAGGATATAGGCATAGGCATATTCGTCAATATCGACTAGGTATTTTATATGCCAACGCTCATGGTCCTTTTCTTTGGTCTTGCTAATGATTTCCATCTCAGGTGTTGGCGTCGAATGAAGTGTTGG
Organism: Sphingobacterium yanglingense; assembly: GCA_040395455.1. Classification (GTDB taxonomy): domain Bacteria; phylum Bacteroidota; class Bacteroidia; order Sphingobacteriales; family Sphingobacteriaceae; genus Sphingobacterium; species Sphingobacterium yanglingense_A. Next base: position 6,367 of record JBEBQJ010000114.1, read on the forward strand.
GCCTTTGTCCATGTAGATTCTTGCTATAGCCAATCTAAGCTCTTCTCTACTGACTTCAGGGATAGAGTCGTTTATAGGTTGTATATGGGGCGCCATGTTGGCATAGCCATGCAAGCTGAACATGAAAAGAACAAGTAGAATATTTAATGATTTGTGATATCCCATTTTCTTATAGTTTAGTTGATTCTTGATTAGTAAGGACAGCAACCCGCATAAGAGATGAGCCCGATGGGTAGTATAAGTAACCATCGTTTTGTATCTCCGCAAAACGGGCGTCTTTGAGTGACTCATGTGTAGCGATGACCTTTACGGTATTGTCTTGTGGGTCTATCGTAATAAGACTGCCTCCTTTGTTATCTACGATATAGATAAGGCCATCTGCCCCCATCTTTTCGCTTGGCACTATTCTAGGGCGGACGGAGGGGGAGATTCCTTTTATTTCGCCTTTAAAGATGACCTCCCTTTTGGTTGGATTGAAGACGTAGAATTTGTCGGCATAGAAACCGTAAATATTTCCATTGGGTGCCCTCACAGCTTTGCTATAGCTGGTTGCTCCAGATATGGGTTGGGTTTTATAAGATATAGTATTTGTCTTTGTGTCCCAAAGGAAAACCCATGCTTCTTTTTCTGTCGGTTTGGCACTACTGCCACCTCCAATAGAAGAGGTGACAAAGATTTCGCCTGTCTCTGGAATTGAAGTGACAGAGGTATAGCTTTGGTTCGGAAGGAGGTCTCTAAATGTTGCCACTTTCATGGTCGTAGGGTCTATCTGTACTAATGTGCCACCTAGGTGACCTTTTATAGGAGCAGTGGGCGAATAAATTTTACCATCAGAAGCCAGTGTCAATTGGACAGGACGCTCTTGCTTATCACTTTTGTGCAGATAAGCCAATAGACGTGGGTTGTCTGGAGATTTTGGGCGATTGGGCTCGAAGTATTCGATATATCCGCCCGTATAGCTGCTGGTAAATAAACCATTCCCGTAAGACAGAAGATCGTATATCTGTGTAGAACCTCGGGCTATGCGTCCCATATTGTTGAGCTGGCCCGTCTGTAGGTCATACGAGAACATATCACCCGGCTTCATGCTGCTGCCATATAGTTTACCATGGTGAATGTCGCTGATGCTGAATACCAGTTTGGCTGAGGGGATAAATGTACTATGCACTATCAATGTTTCGTTCGAAGTATGGTCTTTGATTTCCAAATGCCCCTGTTCATTAATCCGTAAAGCAGTTTTCCCATTCCAGGTACATTGATTCGTTGTTTGTGCTGGTCTGTTCTCTCCCAAAGTTATTTTATCGGCTGCACATAAGAAGGTTTTATCGCCTTTTTTACCGTATACTCTACCATCGGTAGCTTTCCATAGCACTGGAGCGCCATAGGTTTGTAAGTCTTTGGTCAGTAGTTGCTTTTTCTCTTTTGTTGATGGTTGGAAGGACCAGAGTTCACCATGGTGCATACCATGTGGCAGATATATGACACCATCGGCATCACTGCTTGGTTTGATGATATATTCCATGCTCGAGTCGGTCGATATATTGGTTATGTGCTCGACTTCCTCCGTTGCCGGATCTAGGATGGATAGGCCTCCTTTTGGGAACGTACCGACATATATTTTTCCATCGGGAGCGATGGTATAGCTTCCACTGACCCAATAAGTAGCTATACTGGGGGCTCCTATAGTAGAGAGAATCCCGCTGGGAATGTCATATTTTAGAAAGCGACCTCGATTTCCGGCATAGAGATATAGCACCTCTTCACTTTTTTTGAATATTAATACGCTATTGGCTTTACCATAAGGTGTGAGGTCTATTTGAGTCAATTTGCCACTTTCCATATGTACGCCCACGAGCGCACTGCGTTCGGCATCAGTTAGTCCAGCCCATGCTATCGGGCCGATGGCTTTGCTATCTGTTACCAATTCAATAGAAAGGTGCTGTCGAATAGGTTGCCCTAAATCTTCGAAGGTGAGGTCTCGTTTATTCTGGCCAATGGCAAGTGAGGCACAAAGCTGGATAAAGAGAATCAATAACAATGCTTTTTTCCTAGTCATATGCTTTTTATTCAATGGTTAATAGTTTTCTTCACTTATATGTTTTCCCAGGCAAACGGAACGCTACTAGAGTTTATCACCTCTGTCAGATTTGACCATCCTTTAAACCCACGTGTGGTAGCTCCGTAGTTTGGAAAAGTTCCCAAAGCCACCTTTGTAATTATTTTTCCGGAAAAGGTGTTGTCACTAATACGTACCTTATTCGCATCGATTCCGAAATTGCTTAGCAATAGGGTTTTCTTTTCTGAAGAGGAACCATTTTGCAAGACAGCACCTTCTTCTTCAGTAAGTAAATAATTCCAAGATGGAGGTGTAAATCCGCTATGATAGAAAGTAATGGCATTGGCGGTGCTGCTGGATGAATTATTGGTAAAGCTATTGTTTACGAAGGAATAATTAGAACAGAAATATTCATCGCCTACAGGGGGCCTACTGTTAAATATGGGCATAGATATAAAGACCTTTCCGTCGAATCCATCGTTGCGGACAAAGGTTGAGCCTTTTATTAGGCAATAGTCCATACTATCTCTGAAACGTACATAATCTCCAGTACAATCTTCGAAGTGGGAGTTGATTACCGAAATGTGAGAAGGACCATAAGCATTGTAAATGTGGTGCGAGTGGCTATCTACGCCGACACGTTTGAATATACAGTCTATAAATGTGACATGACTCGTGCCTACTTGGTGCGCCCCGGCTGCCCCATAGATAATACCCCGCATATCGCTCCATGTACAGTTTTTAATTAAAATGTTTTGAGATTTTTTGTTTGAATCAGAAGTTATTCGTAGTGCATATCCAAGTGAACCATTGCCCGTAAATGAGAAGTTTTCAATGTCTATGTTTTGAGCGTTTTTGAGGTCTATCAACACACTTTTCTTGAGCGATAGGTTGTCTGGAGCATCAAAAATGGTTTTGTTGGCAACACCTTCTAGTTTCAGCCGGTGCTGTGCGTTACCTATGCCATTTAATACCAATGGCTTCTCTGTAAATGCACGAGTGTAAGAACCTGCAGCAAATTTTATACATATCGGCTGTGTAGCAAGCTGTTGGTTTATCTTGTCCCAAATACTTGAATTTAAAAAGTCTGCCGCATTCTGAGGTGTGCTACCGCTTCCATCTCCTTGTTTGATGGGGGCGACATAGTGGTATGCTATGAGGGTACTGTTGTCAATTTCTAGCGCTATAAAAGTGTCTTTTGGCTTGTCTGCACTTTTGACGCAAGACACTGCAAAAATGATAACGAATAACAATAGATTCTTTTTCATATATATATTATTTGTTTTTTATGACTTATTATTACGATAATAAAATGTTTAAGGTTCGACCACGACCTTTACCTGTTTCACGACTTTAACTTCTCCATTGGCATTGACATTTGAAGCTAGAAAACTAGCGATGTACGTGCCGGGTTGATGATAGGTGTGCTTAAGCTCGGTTAGTTGCGGATCTGCATAGCTTTTGATAGGTGTACCGATATCGGGCCCCAGATCCTTATCAGCAAAGTCGATTTTCTTTGTTATTATCCAATTGTGGACGATGGCATTCTTGTTCGTATTTCTAGGAAACCACACACTGGAGCTTGGAGTAGTTCCCGTATTTGTCTGTCCGGGGGTGGCCAAGACAGCCAATTGCCAGTCTGCGGTTTTTTGATCCACGAGGGTTTGTTGTCCGAGCAACGTATTCGCGGTTATTAGAAAGCGACTGAAAGTCCATTGTGTCGGATTACCAGCAGTACTTGTTAGATTGCGGTAAGCAAAGTAGATGTCCTTTTTTGCATCGGTAATTATACTTGATAGATCAAAAGGACCGTTACTTACTGTTTGTCTGGTTCCTGTGTTTTCGGTCAGAGGAAATGCATGACTGATATCTATCCATTCTCCTGCCATAAAACTGCTATTGACATTTTCGGCGGAATAATCTCCGTTGAATTCGGTAGAGACTAATATCGATATCTGATCTCGTTGCGTACCATACCAAGCATCCGATGAAAATGACACCATAGGCGCAGAAAGCGACAATGGTCTGCCATCCCGATATTGATAGTCCTTGCCTAATTCGCCAGAGTAAAAAGTGATGATATTGGCATTTCCCGTAAGGTTGAATGACATCTCTTCACCTACCTTGATAGTTTCTGTAGATAACGATGCGTCAAAATCCAAAGCGCCCAATTCCATTGTTTTACTGCAAGCGTTGAGCGCTATCGCTAATACCACTAGGTATATTTTTAGTATGCTATTCATAACTATTTATTTAATCATTGGTAACTGTTATTTTGAAACGAACTAATTCGGAACTGCGATCTTGGTTGACGGTATTAAAGACAACTTCATACGTTCCAGGTTCAGTATATATGTGTTTGTACTCTTGTAACGGAAGGTCTGTAATGCGTTTGATGAGTGTACCTTGGTCTCCGGCTATTTGCTGTGTCGTTGAAAATACTTTGGTAACAGCCCAAGCATCCATGGCGACGGTAGAAGTGGAATTTCTTGCAAAGAAGATACTAGTTGGAGACTCTGAGTTGTTTGGCGATATACGTGGACCACGGGTACCGTCCATTTCACCCCCGAGATAACCTTCTGCTACTACTTTCCAATTTGCAGCACCAAATGTAGGAAGGATATCGACCGAAGTGCCATTTACGAGACCTGTAAAAGCAAAACCATTGGTTCCGTAAAAGTACCACTGCGTAGGCCTATTGCCTGTGGTACTATTCTTTATATCATTTCTTACAGCGAGATAGTAGGGTTTGCTGTTATCTATATACTCCGATATATCAGTAGGTAGCGATGTGAAATTAATAACCGTCGCACCTGTTGGTGGGGGGATGTTGAATTTTGAGGTCATATCTTTCCACGTAGCGGAAGTTACTCCAGCGTAGCTGTAGTCGCCCGTGAAATCCTGCGATAGTAGGATTGATAAGGAATTCTGTTCCCCGTAATTTGAGTTTGTGCGGATAGAAAGGGTTGGTTTATCGATTGAAACCACTCTTCCCTCTTTATGATTATAGTCTTTTCCAAATTCGCCGGAATAGAAATAGATAGTGTCAGCATTCCCCTCAAAGAGAATGCTTAAGGGCTCTCCAGCCTTAATTTCAGTAGACTTTGGTGATGCGCCAAAGGGAATGATTTTAAAATGCCCTGGTGACATCTGTTGGTTCTCCTTTGTGCAAGCAAACAGAGAAACAAAGGCTAAAGCGATATATAGGTGTATTGCTTTCATATCTTTTGTTTTTTGATGTAAAGAAAATTACCAACCTGGATTTTGGATAAGTTGTTTGTTCAACGCCATCTCACGTACAGGTATCGGAAACAGTACATGTTTGGGTTGCACATTACTAAACGCCCATGCCGCAAATGTTGGGGCGCCACCTGTAGAGATTTCGACTTCCATCTCCTTCATGACGGTTAGGAAGTCTCCCCATCGTATCAGGTCGTACTTTCTTAAACCTTCAAATCCCAATTCTCTAGAGCGTTCTTCTTTGATGGTCTTAATAAATTGGTCATGATCCAGTGGGGATAAATCTGCTAGAGAAGAAGGGGCGTTGATTGGTACCGCAAAAGCTCTTCTTCGTACCTGGTTGACGGCCTCAAGTGCCTGGGGGGAGGGAGCAGTACCACTTGCCATAGTCTCTGCCTCTGCATACATCAACAAAACGTCCGAGAAGCGGAGTAACGGGAAATTTTGTGCAGTAAGGCTGGTGCTTTTGTCGAGCTCATATTCACGACGCCATTTAGCGATATCTCTGTCGTAAATGTTGGAAGGCCCATGCAAGACTTCAGTGCTTCCGCTGTATTTGTAAGGAGCTATAGTCCAGTCTCGGCGTGTATCGTTGTCTTCAAAAAGGCGGTAGTATTTTTCCGTGGTCCTAATAATACCATATCGAAAGCCCAGAGAGACAATACTTGTTGCTACGCCCAACCTGACGCCGATCCAACCTGCTTCCGAATAGGTGTCAGATCCATTGCCCCAGAATTCTACTTCCCATAGACTCTCTTTAAGGTCGTACTTGTCCTGCGCATAGTTAATGAAAATCTGCTTATAATCAGGGTTTAGGGTATGACCCGAATCCATTACCTTTTTTGCCCAGTCGCGAGCTTCTGCATACTTTGAATGGTCGTTCAAAGGGCTGCCCGCCATATATAAGCATACTCTAGCAAGAATCCCTCGCACTGCAGATTTATTGACACGCCCTGCATTTCCAATAACATCGATATTACGGACTTTGGTTTCGGCATCTTTCATTTCTGTAAGGATAAAATCATATATTTCCTTATCGGTGCTTCTCTTGATCTCATTGTCGATTGGACTCTGGGTAGGCTCGGTAACTAAGGGAACGCCTCCCCAATTACTTACCAAAATGAAGTAGTAAAAAGCACGAAGAAACTTAGCCTCGCCGATAATGGTATTACGGGCAGTGGTGCTCATCTCGGGTTTGTTGGCGTTGGCCAAGACAAGATTGGCACGATGTATACCTTGGTAGAGTTTTTGCCAAGTGGTGCGTATCCGTGTGTGTGCCGAGGTGAAGTCATAGATCTGGGGACCTTCAGCAGAGCTTCTATTATAGTAACCTTCATCGGCTTCGGTACCGAACATACTGCTTATATTATAAGAGTATAATTCAGATGAACCCAGAGGGTCGTAGACACCGGTCAAAGCTGTATTGAGTTGCGCTTCTGTGTTATAATATTCTTCAGGTGTGTAAAAGTCTGATGGTTTGGTATCTAAAAAGCTATTACATCCCGTTGCCAACAAGCAAAAAATCACTGTGCATGCGCTGAGGGCTATTTTATGACTGAGTGTTATCATTTTTCCTTAGATAATAGTTAAACAATTAAAAACTAGCATTAATTCTGAAGGTGACTGTTCGAGCATGAGGATAGGCCGAATAATCGAATCCTGGTGTCAAAGCTGTGCTTCGGATACCTACCTCAGGGTCCATTCCTGAGTAATTGCTCCATGTCCATACATTTTGTAGATTAGCCGATATGCTAAGTGCCGATAGTTTAATCTTTTTGGCATAGGCTGGTGCTAAGGCATAGGAGAGACTTAGTGTCTTGAGGCGTAGATAAGAAGCGTCTTCGAGGACGCGTGAAGAATATATGCCATAGTGTGACTGTCCATTGTTAAGAGGGATAAGGCTTTCCTGGTTGTCAAAGCTCCATCTATCGGCATAGCTCGCAAACTGATTCAGGTGTGAGCGGTTGCCTACGTTTTCTTCCAACATGAGTCTATTGGCATTGAATACATCGTTGCCATAGGACCATTGAAAAAATATATGAAATTTGAAACGTTTGTAATGAAGATTGTTGGCAAAGCCACCGACATGTTTGGGTACGCCGTCCCCAAGGATAGTTGCATCTTTGGAGTCTATGACACCATCTCCATTGAGGTCCTTGAATTTGATGTTGCCCGGTTTTATGCTTGTTCTCGCTGCTCCATTGGAAGGCACATTAGCTTTAAGAATATAATTACCCCCAATATTATCAAAATCATTAAGGTTGTAGACTCCGTCCCATACATAACCATAGAACATCGAAATGGGACGTCCAATCTCCGTGATGTATAGGGGTACACCGTTATATCCTCCATCCCATATCATTGGGGTCAGCATGTTGTCTTCTGATTCAGCAAGTCCCAGAACTTTGTTATTATTAAAGCTGATATTAAAATTACTGGTCCATTGAAATTTCTTGTTGTTGATATTGGTCGTATTCAGGGTGAACTCAAGTCCTTGATTTTGTACTTTTCCAATGTTTTTGAATGAACTTTGGAACCCCGTTGTGTAAGGGATGTTCGCATCCAATAGTAGGTCATAGGTTGTTTTTCGGTAAGCATCAATGGTTATATCTATCTTTCCTTTAAACAAGCTTAAGTCATAACCGATATTGGCTTGAGAAGTATTTTCCCATTTTAAAATAGAGTTTCCAAGGCGGTTAGGTACCATGCTTCGCGTTGGAGTGAGTCCTCCAAAGGAATAAGCGGCTGCAATTGGCATGTTTAGTGAAGAAAGGTAGCTAAAGTCGGTTACGCTATTATTGCCTGTAATACCGTAAGATACACGTAGCTTGGCATCGTGGACATAGTCCATCTTTTTCATGAATTTTTCTTTGCTCATACGCCATGCAAAAGCTCCGGAAGGGAAGTAGCTCCATCTATTGCTGCGAGCGAATTTTGAGGAACCGTCGGCCCGCATGCTTGCCGTAAATAGGTATTTTGATTTATAATCGTACTCCGCTCGACCTAGTAGGGAGGCTAGTGCCGAGTTACTCTCTTCTGCATAGGTTGTGCCTGGAGTACCTTCGTCGAGGCCGCTCAAGCCGAATTCCTCATTCGGAATGCGATTGGCAGCGTAGCCATAGCGTTTATAGTTATAAGCCTGCATCGTAAAACCTCCTAAAAGGGACATCTTGTGGTGACGTTTGTAGGTCTTTTTATATGTAAGTGTATTTTCATTAACCCAGCTGGATCGCTCCCGATTGATTACAGAGCCGTTGACTCCATTGACATTCGTAGGCCTTGGTGCTCCACGTCTCGTAAATGAATCATTGAAGTTTTCATCTACATAATTATGGAGCGTAACACCACCTCGAAGATTAAGGGTAAAGTATTTATTGATATCGTATACCAAATTGAGATTAGGGGAGAGTAGTCTTGTTTTTCGGGTTACAAGCTCATGTTGTGTAGAAAGGATAGGGTTTATTCGGTAATCAAAAGTCTTTTCATCTGCATCGGGAACGTACACGTCTTCGTCAAATAGGTCGTCTTCTAAAAATATATTAGAACCCGACACGGGTCGATATCCCCAAGCGCTGAACATCAGGTAGTTGGAAGATTGTGAAGCATTTACAGCAGGAGAAGGACCATTTACAGTACCATCACTATAACTGAGGTTTAGAGAGGCTTTTATCTTTTTACTTAGCTTTTGATCTATAACGACCCTGCCCTGGATGCGGTCAAAGGCGGAGCTGATAATAATGCCATCCTGATTGTACAATGAGCCAGAGAAAGCATATTTTGTCGCGTCATTTCCCCCTCTTACAGATAGTGTATGGCTCATGGTCGAACCTCTTCTGAAGAGATTATCCTGCCAATTATAACCCGCCATATCCCGATAGGACTCTAGCGTCTTTCCATTATTCAAGTAGGAGAGA
>JBEBQJ010000115.1:0-15511 GCA_040395455.1 Sphingobacterium yanglingense
ATTGCCGGTATCGCACCTATGCTTGGTTTCGTGGGGACGATATTTGGGGTTATCCAGATTTTTCGTGACGTAGAAATTGCTGGCGGTATCGATATCGGTTCAGTATCAGGAGGTCTTTATGTGAAGATGATTGCATCAGCGTCAGGTCTGACCATTGGTATCTTGGCGTATATAGGTTACCATATTTTAAATATGATGGTGGAGCGCCTTATTTTGAAAATGGAAACGGAAGCTGTTGAGTTCATCGATTTGTTGGATGAACCTGGAGTCTAATTTTACTTTGAAAATATGAATTTAAGAAATAGACGAGCAAAGCCAACTGCTGAGGTGCACACTGCAGCGTTGAATGACATCATGTTCTTTTTGATGTTATTCTTTCTGTTGGCATCTGCTGTGGCAAATCCCCAGGTCGTAAAGCTGTTGTTGCCCAAGTCGAGCGCCGGTGAGCAGTCGGTAGCTAAAAAGACGATTACAGTTTCTATAACCAGTGATCTTGCTTATCACGTGGATAAAGCAGTGGTCCCATATGAGGCTTTAGAACAGGTGCTACAATCGCAGATGAATTCTGGAGAAGAGGTCACGATTATGCTGTACGCAGACAGTACGGTTCCTATTCAGAACGTAATTTCTGTAATGGATGTGGCGAATAGGTTGAAGATAAAGTTGGTTTTAGCAACGGAGCCGAAAAAGGATTAAACTTTTAACCGAGCTTAGCGAGCTCATTTAAGATAATATTGATAAATGTATTACCATCTTAAAGAAGAAAATAATATGCCTAAGGCGTTGGGTTATTCCGCGCTAGTAATGGCTGTATTGGGGGTGATAGGTTTCTTTATAGTCTTTGGACAACCCGAGATTCCGGAGTTTGGTATGGGGGGGATTGTGGTCAATTACGGTACATCTGAAGAGGGTATGGGGGATGATTATATGAACGTGGAAGAGCCTTCGATGGATGAAAATGCAAATAATGTACAACCGGATCGTATTGTCCCAACGGAGACACCTACGCCGACACCTACGCAACAAGTAGCTGACAAGACGGTAGCTACGCAGGATATGGAAGATGCACCTGCTGTTGCTAAGGCGGAGAAGGCTGTTAAAACTCCCGCTGCGGAGACCACAAAAGAGACGAAAACCAGTACACCTGCAGTCAATTCAAATGCTTTATATAAAGGTAAAAAGAATAATGGCAGCGGGGCTGGAGACGGAACAGGCAGTACTGCTGGAAACCAAGGATCTAATCTTGGTGATCCTCTAGCTTCAAATTATGGTGAAGGTGGTTCGGGATTCGGTAATGCAATGATTTCCTTGGCCAATAGAAAGTTTACTGTAGCGCCTAAAATAGATGATAAGGGACAGCAAGCAGGTATTGTGGCGGTGGAGTTCAAAGTGGATAAGAATGGGGTGATTACCTATGCCCGCGCAGGAGCTAAAGGGACAACTATATCCGATGGTGAACTTTGGTCCAAATGTGAGCGGGCAGTAAGGGGAGCGCGATTAAACCAGATTGATAATGCTCCAGATAGTCAAACAGGGATTATCAAATTCAATTTTAAATTAAGATAAGAATCACTTATGTATACTTATACAGAGGCAATCGACTACTTATACAGTCGATTGCCTATGTTTACAAGAGATGGTGCTTCGGCATATAAAAAGGATTTGGACCGTACCATCGCCCTATGTGATGCGATTGGCAATCCGCAAAATAGTTATAAAACGATACATGTAGGAGGGACAAATGGTAAGGGGTCTTCATCCCATATGTTGGCTTCTATATTGAGTGCTTCGGGCTATCGTACGGGGCTATACACCTCCCCCCATTTAGTTGATTTTCGAGAACGTATCCGTATTGATGGACAGCAGATCGATGGTCAATTTGTCGTAGATTATGTAAATAGGCACAAGGAACTGATTGAAGAGGTACAGCCTTCTTTTTTTGAAGCTACTGTAGCGATGGCATTTGATTACTTTGCTGTACAACAGGTTGACGTGGCGATTATCGAAGTAGGGTTGGGAGGGCGCTTGGATAGCACGAATATAATTCGTCCCGATGTAGCCTTGATCACGAATATTGGGATGGACCATATGAATCTACTGGGGGATACCTTAACGGAGATTGCAATCGAGAAAGCGGGAATTATCAAATCAAATACACCTATTGTTATTTCAGAAACACATCCTGTAACCGCTCCGGTTTTTATAGACAGAGCGATAGCGTGCAATGCTCCATTGATTTTTGCCGATCAGGTCTTTAAAGCCGAGCGTATTAGTAAGACGGATTTACTACAGCAGGTAGAGGTGTTGTCCGATGCTACTAAAAACGTTTATGACTTGGATTTGACGGGTTCCTATCAGTTGAAAAATGTGTTGGGTGTATTGATGGTCGTTAAACAATTACGGAATCTAGGGTATCATATTCCGGAAGATAAGCTGAAGGAAGGGTTGGCTCATGTGCAGCCATCGACAGGTCTTCAAGGACGATGGCAGACAGTATCGACAGACCCACTGATTATATGTGATACAGGACATAATGAAGACGGTATCAAAGAAGTGATTAAAAATTTAGCAGAAGTCCATTTCAAGCAATTGCATATCGTCATCGGTGCCATGAAAGATAAGGACTTGGACCATATGTTGCCGTATTTACCAAAAGATGCAATCTATTATTTCTCTAATCCTGATATGCCTAGAGCGATGAGTGCTATGGAGTTGGCTGATAAGGCTTCCACTTATGGCTTGAAAGGGCAGGAGTGTGGCACTGTAGCCAATGCTTTAGCGGTAGCTAAAGATGCTTATCAAGCTGGGGATTTAATATTTGTCGGAGGTTCTAATTTTGTAGTAGCGGAGGTACTTGCGAGTAATCAGTGACGAGTGACCAGTTCTGTACTTGCCACTCGTTACTCTACCTGTCTATTTCATCTCTTCTTTTAAGAAGCGCCCTGTTTCGCTTTTCTTCTGCTTGATTAAATCTTCTGGCAATCCTGAAAACATTAATTTCCCTCCTTCTCTACCCCCTTCTGGCCCCATGTCTATAACCCAATCTGCCGTCTTTATAACATCAAGGTTGTGTTCAATAATCAGAACGGTATTTCCTCGGTCTACAAGTCTATTTATAACTCCCAATAAGACATTTACATCTTCAAAGTGTAGGCCAGTTGTTGGCTCATCCAAGATGTAAAATGTATTTCCAGTGTCTTTTTTAGAAAGCTCGGTAGCTAGTTTGACCCGTTGAGCTTCACCTCCCGATAGTGTGGTTGAAGATTGTCCCAGCGTAATATAACCCAAACCGACATCTTCTAACGTTTTTATCTTGCGATGTATTGATGGGATATGTTCAAAGAAAGCTACAGCATCGTGTATGCTCATGTCTAGGACATCTGAAATCGATTTTCCTTTATATCTCACCTCAAGTGTTTCCCGGTTGTAGCGCTTACCATGGCAAGTTTCGCAGGGTACTTGTACGTCGGGTAAGAAGTTCATCTCGATGATTTTCATACCAGCACCTTGACACGTCTCGCAACGTCCGCCTTTGACATTGAACGAGAATTGTCCAGGTTTATAACCTCTGATTTTTGCTTCGGGTAATTGTACAAAGAGTGTTCTGATATCAGAGAAGACTCCAGTATATGTCGAAGGGTTTGATCTTGGTGTGCGGCCAATAGGACTTTGGTCTATTTCGATTACTTTATCAATATGTTCCAATCCCTCAATACTTTTGTGAGGCATCGGCGTCGCTTTTGCTCGAAAGAAGTGTTTATTCAAGATAGGATACAAAGTACCTGTAATCAGACTTGATTTTCCAGAACCAGAAACGCCTGTCACTAGTATTAGTTTACCTAATGGAAAGTCTACAGAGACATTCTGCAGGTTATTCCCTGTAGCACCTTTTAACGATAAGGTGTGATTATTTCCAGGGCGACGTTTGGTGGGTATTTGTACTTGTTTTTTGCCGTTTAAATAGTCTGCCGTTAATGATTTTGCTTTTAAAATCTGGTCCGGAGTTCCTTGAGCGACGACTTGACCGCCATGGATTCCTGCTGCAGGCCCCATGTCTATGACATAGTCTGCATGGAGTATCATGTCTTTATCATGCTCAACAACTAATACTGAATTGCCAATATCACGAAGGTTTTTCAGAGAATTGATGAGGCGTTCATTGTCTCGCTGATGTAGCCCGATACTAGGTTCATCCAAAATATAAAGGACATTGACCAATTGAGAACCTATCTGTGTAGCTAGGCGTATACGTTGTGCCTCACCTCCAGAAAGTGTTTTGGATGAACGGTCTAAGCTAAGGTAGTTTAGGCCAACGTCTAGTAAGAATCCCAAACGGGTACGTATTTCTTTGAGTATTTCAACAGCTATTATCTTTTGACGTTCGTCAATCCGGCTTTCTATATCTCCTAACCAGTTCATTAATGAAGAAATATCCATTGCTGCAAGTTCGCTGATATTTTTGCTGTCGATCTTAAAATGTAGTGACTCTTGTTTTAGACGTGCGCCCTGACAGGTTGGGCAACAGACTTTGGACCTAAAATCCTCTAATGCAGGAGCGTCATCTCTCGTCTTTCCGGTATATTCTTCCAACATTTTGAAAATTCCAGAGAAACTGACTTTGTACTCCCGTGCTCCATAAGACCCGTAGGAGACTGTCAAGGAGATAGGTTCTTCAGCACCAAATAGTAGTGTGTCGATCTGTTCTTCAGTCAATTTTTCAACAGGTGTGGTCAGTGAAAACTCAAACCTTTGGGCTACTGCTTTGAGCACCGCAAAGTTCCAAGACTCTCGTACGGGCCCCAACGGTATGATTGCTCCTTTTTGTATGCTGAGTTTACGGTCAGGGATTACGGTGTTTTTATCAATTTCAAAGATGTAGCCTAGTCCATCGCATTTGGGACAGGCACCGTAAGGAGAGTTGAAAGAAAATGTATTGGGTTGTGGTTCATCATAAGAGATGCCGGATTCGGCATCCATGAGGTACCTACTGAAAAATTGCTCTTTGGTGTTTTCTTTGTTTGCTATCTTGATTATGCCTTTAGCAGACTTCATGGCTTGTAATACGGAAGTGTAAAGACGTTTTCGATCCTGTTCTTCAACAAGTAACCTATCAACAACAATTTCTATATCATGTATTTTATATCGATCGACTTGCATTTTGGGAACGAGTTCCAATAGTTCTCCATCTACACGGACTTTGGTGTATCCTTGCTTTCGAATTTGCTCAAACCACTCTCTGTAGTGTCCTTTACGACCTTTGACTATTGGGGCTAAAATATAAATAGCCTCTTTATTAAAGTCTTCTATTATTCTGTCTACAATCTGGTCCTCAGACATACGTTGCATACGTTTTCCACTTACATAAGAAAAAGCTTCACTCGCTCGGGCATATAATAGACGTAAGAAATCGTATATCTCGGTAATCGTTCCTACCGTGGATCTGGGGTTTTTGCTGGTTGTTTTTTGCTCGATCGAGATTACTGGACTTAATCCCGATATCTTGTCGACATCGGGACGTTCCATACCGCCTAGAAACTGACGGCTATAGGCAGAAAACGTCTCCATATAGCGACGTTGCCCTTCGGCATATATCGTATCAAAAGCTAAAGAGGATTTGCCTGAACCGCTTAGTCCGGTAATCACTACTAGTTCGTTTCGTGGGAATGAGATGTCTATGTTTTTAAGATTGTGTACACGGGCACCAAATACCTCAACTTCATTCTGATCTCCTAAATCTACTGCTTTTGTTTTTGACATGGAACGTTAAGTTTTTGCAACTTGCAAAGTTACTGAATATTAATTGGACTTTATAGAAAGGACTTCGGTGGAGTTTAGCTTTTTTAGCATTAATAATGCTTTTATTTGTAAATTGTACCAATTAAACCGGGGAATTTGTGAAGAAACTAGATTTAAGTAAGCAAGAGAAAGAAGTTGTAGATCAGGCGTTGCAGCACTGGTATGAGCAGAAGCTGCTTGATGCAGATAAAGTGCAGGAATTGCAAGAAAATATGGATGAACGTAGCTTTGAATGGAAAGTTCTGGCGCGGTATGCGTTCTGGGTAGCATTGGCTTCGTTGATTTTTTCTGTCGTTTCTCTTTTTGCGGACGATATGTTGGTTCGCTTTGTTGAGCAATTCTATGAAACACCAAATATTGTGTTCTGCCTGTTCTTTGCGGGATTGGCGGCAGCTTTCTATGTGCTTGGATTTCGGAATAAAAAACGGTATCCCGATAAGACCTTTTCCAATGAAACACTGATGCTGTCGGGGGCATTTTCTACAGCTGCGAGTATTGGCTTTCTTGGGCAGATCTTAGATCGAAATACGCACTATTTTACGATACTCTTTTTTATTTCGATTTTAATCTATGCCGTGTTGGCTGTAAAATTAAAGTCAAAACTGATTTGGGTATTTACATTGGTTGCATTAGGTGTCTGGTTTGCTACGGAGACGGCCTTGCATAGCGAGTGGGGGTGGAAATTTTGGGGGATGAACTTCCCGTTGCGCTTTACTATTTTTGGTGCCTTGCTTACTATGTTCTCGATTTGGATTCAGCCGCGCTGGAAAGTGTTGGATGAGTTCCAGTCTACTAGCTTTGTCATAGGTCTGCTATATACAATGATCGCTTTATGGTGTCTATCTATCTTTGGGAATTACAGTGATTTTGAAGCTTGGACTCAAATACGACAATACGAAATTTTATATTGGGGATTATTGGCTACAATTATTTCGTTGGGGTTGGCATTATATGGATTAAAGAAGAAAGATGCTGTGATACGGGATATCGGATTTGTGTTTTTTCTGCTGAATCTTTACACTCGTTTTGTAGAGTATCTTTGGGATAATATCAATCGTACAATCTTCTTTCTAATCCTAGCCGTTTCCTTTTGGTTGGTAGGACGTTGGTCCGAAAAGATATGGAAAAAACAGGGCACCTCATGAGGTGCCCTGTTTTTTAGTTTATTTTGATACTGTAGGTGATGTCAACACCTCCTGCAGCAAGCATATCATGTACGGAGCAGTATTTCTTTACGGCAAGTTCCGCTGCTTTTTGAGCCTTAATCTCATCGATGTCACCTTTTAGGTAGAAGCTAATATGGATTTTGGTGAAAATATTGGGGATTTCTTCTCTACGGTCTCCTTCTACTTCTACCCGGATATCTTGAATATCTTGTCGTTGTTTCTGTAAGATGGTCGTTAGATCGAATACACTACATGAACCTAATGCCATCAATACCAATTCCATAGGGCGTACGCCTTTTTCTTCACCACCTATAGATGTTGGGCCATCAATATTAATCTTGACCGCGGACGATGGGCTGGATGCCTCAAAATGTACGGCGTTGTTGACGCGTTGTAATACTGTTTTCATCTGTTTACTGTTTTTTAATCAATGACCAATACGTGTAGGTATCGGTAGGGTGAAGTCGCATAACAACTTCTTAATTGTCTATCAAACTTAGCAAAAATGCTTGGTCTAAAAAAGAGTTGATGCCAAAAAAGGCACCCTGTCGATGAAGGTGCCTTTTGTAGAAAGGTCAGATTCATTACGTTATTAAGGCATCTTGACTCCGCGATATTGCATAGCATCGACTTTGTCCAGTTGTGTGCCATATTTAGCGTTGATTGCATCGATGAAGATATTGGCCATAATGGCATATCCCATTGGTGTAAGGTGTACGCCGTCTAATGAGAAGACATTTCCAGTGATGTATTTATTGCTAATGGTTATACCATTATATACATAACCATTTTTAACCTTGTTTAAGAAGGCATGGATATCCGCAACAGCGAGATTATTGTTCTTTGCGACTTCTAGGATTTTCTTATTATATTGGTCAATACGTGTTTTGACCTCTGTAACCTCAGCTTCATCTAATACATATTGGCTTTCGATAGGGTTGCTTGGATGTAGACCATAGGGGATTTGTTGGTCATTAGGTTTTCCTAATAGGCCTGAAGAAGCAAATGGCAGGACAAACATGTCTTTATCGGTGGCAGGTCTTGTACCAGCTTTAGTTGCTATAAAAAGAGCAGTAACAGCTGGGCCTCCTTGTGCCTGCGAAGCAGCAGTAGCAGCTTGTAGTAGTGCTTGTCGAGTGACAGTTGTGAGGAATGGGACTGCGGAAACGTCAGGGATAGTAGCGATGACCCCCTTTCTTTCATTTGTTGTTAGTTCTTTTATGAAGTCTGTCAGGTTCTTACCAAAGGTATTGATATCGGTAAGCGTACTTGTGCCATCTGGTTTTTCTACTCCACCATTGCTAGCATAGCCTAATGCATCATTGTTACCGAGGCTGAATGAAAAGAAAGTATGATTTTTGGAAGTAGCGTACTCTCGGTATGTGGTCAAAGGTGCATCGTCTTTTAATAGTCTTTCAAAATATGGATTTCCTTGCACAGACCCGAGTCCTTTGATATTAATCATGTCGAGACGCATTCCTGGTACACCAAGGTTATTGATTTCATTCGTGTGTTTTGTGTACAAAGGGGTATTGTTTGGTGATAGACCTCTTATGGCCAATTTGTCAGTAACTGGCTCAGTAACTGGTTGCCCATTGATCAATGCTTTTAAACGGATATATCCAGAGCCATTGGATTGACTCTCCGAAAAGAATGGAGATTTAAATTCGCCCCCGCCGTGGGCTTTCATCTTTTCCGAAATTAAGACAGGGAATGCCAATTGTTGACCTTCTAAATATAGCCCTCCATCGGCAAATCCTGCCGTAAGCGAATTTCCTATAGCGATGTATTTGGAAAAATCGACTTTCGAGGTGCCCGTATTTTCATTGGGTTTTGCGTTATCAATTTCGGGTGCACAGGATGCTACTAGAGCACATGCAACGAGGCTTATGTAGAGCTTGATGTTTTTTTGAAATCTTTTCATATGTAAATAATCTATGAATCACTTTAAATTACTACCATTTGTAGGTGAATGAAACTGCTGGAGCATGGATATTGGTCTTGAACGTCCCGTTCAGGCCCGTTACCGTGTTGGTCACTGTACGCTCCAAAATACGTTGAAAAGTATATGCTCCAGTCAAATCAAACTTGTGCGATAGGGTATAGGTAAATCCTAAGGAACCCATCACGCGATTGTTGTCTGGTGTTTCGGCGTAGACATAGTTTGCGGAAACTGGACTCGCGACATACCCCACACCTGTACGAAGGTCTAGTTTGTCGGAGGCACGGTAATTAATTCCAACTTTTCCCGAGAAAGCTTTTTGATAGTTCTTGGGTTGGTAGGTGTCTTCTAGTGCAGCAGTATTGTCTTTATAATCAAATGTTAGAGATTTATAGATGTCGTAGCCGATAAATGTTCCATCAGCAGCGATATCTAATCGCTCACTGACAGGAAAAGAGACGCCTACATTAAAAGACGCGGGAAGGGGAAGCTCTGCTTCGAAGGTAGTGGTAGGAAATGAAGCCGCTAGTGCATCAGGAACTGTAAATTTTGCGTCACCATCCTTTAGCTTGGTAATGACTTTGGAACGATAGCTTAGTGAAATTGCAAATTCATTTTCTAAGTTATAATGGACGCCAACATTGTAGCCTGTACCTGTACCCATTCCCGAGAGCTCGGCCCTACCAGGATTGCCATTGGCATCGAATGTCGGTATTGACCTCGATAGGTCTACGAAGCCTAGGTTGTAAACAAATCCTCCACCTACACTAAAGTTGTCCGTAATTTTAAAGCTAAGCGTGGGTTGTATGTAAATGGCGCGCATCTGAAGATGATTCAGTTCATACTTACCTGGCCAATCTTGACCCCAATCGACAGCACCGCCAAACGGCGTGTATACTCCAAGTCCCGCTTTCCACCATGTGTTCTTTGGTCCAAATGTGGCAAATACAGAAAATGGAGGAGTAATCTGGAACTTTGTGTCATACTGTTGTGTTGAATTGACTTCTTTAAAAGCAGATCTATACATAATTGCAGAAACACCCGCGGACACGGCGTTATGGTCCATTTTGACGATTGCACCGGGGTTGTAGAATATGCTAGATTCATCAACAAATAATGCAGAGCCAGCGCCTGCCATACCTAGGGCTTTTACGCCTTGTGTGTTCACTTGTGAGCCTTGGGCAAATAAGAGAGTCGGGCTAGCTAATAGAAACGATAATAATAGTTTTTTCATAAGCTTATTTGGTTACCATATTCTTTAAAATACAATGCTAACATAGTATTTTTTTTCCAATTTAAATAATTATTTGTCTTTTTTTGATAGGGAGATTCCTTGAAAATTAGTATCTTAATGGCATTAAACAATATTATCATGAGTCAAGTTCTATTTAAAGGTATAACAGTTAATACGGTAGGAAGTTTGCCGGCTGTTGGAGCTGTCGCTCCGAATTTTTCATTAACAGCTGCTGACCTGTCGCAGAAGTCGTTAACAGATTTTTTGGGTAAGAAAATTGTTCTAAATATTTTTCCGAGTATTGATACTGGCACATGTGCTATGTCTGTACGTGCTTTCAATCAAAGGGCTTCATCGATGACCAATACTGTTGTCTTGTGTATTTCAAAAGATTTGCCGTTTGCACAAGGGCGATTTTGTGCTGCTGAGGGGATTGAAAACGTAGTGACCCTATCTGAATATAAAGATGGGTTGTTCTCAGATGCTTACGGTGTTCGTTTTTCGAGTGGTCCTCTCGAGGGATTATTGAGTCGTGCAGTTGTGGTTATCGATGAGTCTGGTAAGGTTGTCTATACAGAACAAGTGGCTGAGACGACAAATGAGCCTAATTATGAGGCAGCTATCGCCTCTTTGTAATCTTTAAATGTGTGAATGAATACCATCGCTCTTTTCAAGAGTAGTTAAGAGGGGTGGTATTACACGTTGCGTATCAATAGATACTTATCTCTTCGTCGAAAAAACTTAATAAATAGCTTTTTTTTTATTAGGGATTAGTGAATCCCCTGCATTTTTTCTAAGTTTGGCTAATTTTGCATTATGATGGAATCTACTACTCAAAAGGTCGCACTGATTACAGGTGTCACGGGGCAGGACGGAGCTTATTTGGCCGAGTTTTTATTAAAAAAAGGCTATTTGGTACATGGATTGAAGAGGAGGAGTTCGCTCTTTAATACGGATCGTATCGACCATTTATATCAAGACCCACATTTGGACAATAGAAATTTTGTCCTGCACTATGGAGATCTTACCGATTCTACCAATTTAATTCGTGTTATTCAAGAAACCCAGCCTGACGAAATATATAATCTTGCTGCGCAGTCTCATGTTAAAGTCAGCTTTGATACTCCTGAATACACCGCTAATGCGGATGGGATAGGTACTTTAAGGATATTAGAAGCAGTGAGATTATTGGGCTTAATTGAGAAAACACGAATATATCAAGCTTCTACTTCTGAGTTATATGGTCTAGTGCAGGCTGTTCCCCAAAGTGAAACAACACCCTTTTACCCGCGTAGCCCTTATGCTGTTGCCAAGATGTATGGATATTGGATTACGGTAAATTATCGCGAGGCTTATAAAATGTATGCCTGTAATGGGATTTTGTTTAATCACGAAAGTCCGGTGAGAGGGGAGACTTTTGTAACCCGTAAAATTACACGAGCGGTAGCAAAGATTGCTCTGGGATTACAAAGTAAACTTTTTTTTGGGAAATCTTTCTGCTCAGAGAGATTGGGGGCATGCTAAGGATTACGTCGAAGCTATGTGGCTTATTTTGCAGCAAGATACTCCAGAAGATTTTGTCATCGCTACGGGTGTGACTACCACTGTCCGAGACTTCGTTCGCTTGAGTTTTGCAGAACTTGGAATAAGCATAGAATTTAGTGGAAAAGATGAACAGGAAAAGGGAGTTGTTATAGACCGGGATGACAACCGTTTAAACGAATTAGGTATAGATCCTGAAGGAATTAAATTGGGACAGACCGTAGTGAAAGTCGATGCTCGATACTATAGACCGACAGAAGTAGATTTATTGATTGGGGACCCCACGAAAGCTCAGACTAAGTTAAATTGGATGCCAAAGTATGACTTACAAATGCTCGTTTCTGAGATGGTGCTGTCAGATCTTCAGTTAATGAGGAAAGAGCAGTACTTGAAAGATGGTGGTTTTGAAACGCTTAACTATTTTGAATAAGGTTTTTTTTGGAATAGTTTTTGTTTAATACTGTTCAGTTATGGGAAATAGGAGTTTAAACGCGAATTTGGTTTTAATTGGAGATATACAATGGAAGTAAGCAATACGTCTGTCGAAAGTGAGGTTCCGAATAACAAGAAGGATAATTCGAAGATTTATTTTTTTATGATTGCTATAGCTTCGCTCTTAGCAACAAATATTTACTTTTATGTAAAGTTTAAGTCATCTGGAGAGAAGCTTTACACAGTTGCGTTGCAGAAAGAAAACCTACAAATTGAAATTGATAGGATAGAAGCCGAATTAGACAATATCAAAAACCAAAATATTGAAGGTTTACCTGAAAATCTTATCCAAGAAGAGCAATTTGCCCGTAAAGTAATTGATGACTTGCGCGCAGAATTAGAAGATTCCAATATCTCAGATGCGCAGATACAAGCAGCTAAAGATCAAATCCAAAAATTGAAGAAGAATGTTTCGTCTCTAAAAGATGAAACAGGGGAGCTTAAGCTTCAAAATGATATTCTTTTGAAAAGGAATAAAGAATTGAGTTCTACCGTAAGAGAAAAGACTGATCAAGTTGAGAGCTTGAGAGAGAGAAATGATCGATTAAATGAGAAGGTTAGTATAGCATCCTCTATCAAGGTTTCTAGTATTTTGGTCAATGGTGTAGAGACAACTCGAAAAGGGGACTTAGAAATTGAAACGAAAGCTAAGCGCGTTGACGATTTACAGATTAAATTCTCCATTGCAGACAATCCTCTTGCTAAAGAAGGAAGTAAAGAAGTCTTTGTTCGTATAATTGATCCGCAAGGTAATCTCATCGCCAAGGCAGGGGACGTTTTCTATGTGCATGGAGATAAACTTCAATATACAGTCAAAGAAGTTATCAGTTTTACCAATAGAGGCGAAGAGTATCAGATTTTATGGCGGGATGTTAATCGCTTTAAAAAGGGAGCTTATACGGTTCTTCTCTACGCTGACGATGCTATTATGGGCAGATCAAGTGTGGTGCTGAAGTAATTAATTCCCTCGCAGGCCGGGACCCAAATACGTTTTTTTGGAATTAGATTAGCTAATCTGAAATTCTCACATTTCAAGGCGGGAAACCATATTTGTACCTGAATTTTTATTAGTCAATTTTCGGAAAGTTTATAAGACTACAGTTTTCAAGATATTGAGACGGAACTTAGATGGAGTATTGAAAACTGAAGTGGTCTATATAATAGGTATTTCCTGGTTTATTTAGATAGCAAGAAATCCACTAGTAGGAAGCACGTCTTTTAAGACAAAGGGCTGCGCTCAATACCTTGGGCGTAGCCCTTTGTGTTTAATTATCGTAATTCTCTTTCTTAGGGAAGATTAAGGAAGCTATAACACTAATGGCGAGTATGCTCAAGATAATAATCAAGGAGTGGGATGTTGTAAAACCCCATTCTTTAAGCCAGTCGTGTAGTAGCATTTTTGCTCCGATAAAAATCAATAGAAAAGCTAAACCGACTTTTAAATAGTGGAATTTATGGATGATATTTACCAGGAGAAAGAACATAGATCTCAAGCCAAGAACGGCAAATATATTGGAGAAGAATACGATATAGGGATCCTTTGTGACAGAGAATATTGCTGGTATAGAGTCAACAGCAAAAATTAAATCCGTAAACTCAATAACTAAAAGAACCAGAAATAAAGGTGTCATATAACGTACCCCATTTTCAATATGAAAGAATTTCCCTTGGTCCATTTTTGAAGTCACCTTGAAATATTTCGAGGCAAATTTTACTATAGTATGGTTTTGCGGGTCTACTTCTTCCTCTTGGTTCCTATTGATATACATCATGAATCCAGTGTATACTAAGAAGGCGCCAAAAACATAAAGTATCCAACCAAACTTCGCTATTAATGCAGCCCCAACGAAAATAAAGATACAACGAAGTAGGATTGCTCCTAAAATACCCCATACCAGTACTTTATGGTAGTAGCGTTCGGGAATACCAAATGAAGAGAAAAGTAATACCATAACAAAGATGTTGTCGACCGATAGTGCATACTCTACAACATATCCGGTAAGATATTCTAAGGTGAGGTTCTGGTTATAGATGTGTAGACTCGCAACGAGGTCATTCTCTACAATTTTGATGTCATGATAGTGCTTGGCAACAATCTCTTTCAATCGGGCTAAATCATGTACATTGTGCAATTCATTTCCCCAGAAATATAAGACTAGACCAAAACCTAAAGCAAATAAAATCCAAATTAAGGACATAACAGCTGCGGCTTTTAGGCTTATTGGTTTATCACTTTTGCTGAATAGACCCAGGTCAATTGCTAGCATGAGGATGATGAAGACGATAAATCCTCCAAAAAACTTTATCTCGTGACTCATATTATTTCTTTCTTTCTGTAGTGAATGTTACTAGTTGTTTCAGCCCTTCTTTATACACGTTATCCGGGAATTTGGCTAAGATGTCGAATGCTTCTTGTTGGAATTGCATCATTTTCTCTGTGGCGTATTGTAAGCCTCCGCTGCTGCGTACAAATTGAATAACCTCTTCGACCTTTTCATTGTTCTCGTTATGATTTTTAACGAGATTAATGATTCTACGTTTTTCTGAAGTGGGACTGTTTGCCAAAGCATAAATCAAGGGTAAAGTCATTTTCTTTTCTTTGATGTCATTGCCCACGGGTTTACCTACATCATCCAGTCCAAAGTCAAATAAATCATCCTTTATTTGAAAAGCTAACCCTACTTTCTCTCCGAATAATCGCATGAGTTCTATAGTGGCATCATCCGCTTTAGCCGATGATGCGCCAGAAGCACAGCAGGATGCAATCAGTGATGCGGTTTTTTTACGAATTATCTCGTAATAAATCTCTTCCTTAATATCTAGTTTACGTGCTTTTTCAATCTGCAAAAGTTCACCTTCACTCATTTGCTCAACAGCTTCAGATACTATTTTGAGTAGGTCATGTTCACTGTTGTTAACGGAGAGAAGAAGGCCTTTGGAGAGTAGGAAGTCTCCAACAAGTACGGCAACTTTATTTTTCCACAAAGCATTTATAGAAAAGAAACCCCGTCTTTCATTAGCATTGTCCACGACATCATCATGTACTAGTGAGGCGGTGTGCAATAGTTCAACAAGAGAGGCTCCTCGGTAGGTCGACTCCGTGATTTCACCGCATAGCCCTGCGGCGAAGAATACAAACATAGGACGCATTTGCTTCCCTTTCTGTTTGTATAAATATTGTGTTATAATATCTAAAAGTGGAACAGAGCTTTGCATGGACTGCTTAAACTTCGCTTCGAATGTCGAAAGCTCTGTTGCAATGGGGCGTTGTATCTCCTTTAAACTAAGCATGAATGATGGTAAATACCAATTAGCGTCTATTTATACGCAATAAAGATA
>JBEBQJ010000116.1:0-15488 GCA_040395455.1 Sphingobacterium yanglingense
CATGATCCCATATTTTATTTTTGGATTTGGTGTCTAATTGAATAGGTTCTTCATCGATATATCGCCATTCTGTTTTAAGCTGATCCATATAAACGCCATTTTTTGGATCCATAGACAACCATGCATCGATCTTATCCTTATCTTCCTGGGTACATCGATTGGAAAGATACGCAGCCAACAGCTCTAAAGAAGGTTTATAATTACTATTCATCGTACTTGGTTTACGATTAATAGACACAGACAATAGTAGAAACCCCTAAAAGAATTTTATTTTTTTTAAAATAAAGTTACACAGCCCATATTACGCCCTGAACGGTCAACAACAATAACAGCGAATTGGGGTCTGATAACTGATATTTATAGATAATATGGGACTTGATTTTTCGGTAGGCAATAGACATCTGACTTTCAATCGTCTTTACCGAAAGTTGAAGTTCTTCTGCTACCTGTTTATAAGACTTATGAGCATCTTTACAATATTGGTAGATCATTTTACACTTTTCAGGAAGAGCTTCAACTGCTTCATTATAAAAGACAGCAAACTCCTCCATGTTAACACATTCCTGTGCATAAGCTCTACTCATTTCTTCTGTTGCCCAGATTTCCTCCCGTAGTAGCCTACTATTTTGCGAGCGCAAAACGTTCAACATCCTATTTCGGGAAGATTTATAAAGATAGGTCTTAATATGAAATATACTTAGTGTAGCTCGGTCTTCCCAAAGTTTCACAAAGATGTCCTGAAGACAGTCTTCAATCAACTCTCTATCTCGAGTATAATATCCTAAAAAACGACACAAGTCATCGAAGTAGAGATTGAAGACCTCTTCTACCAACTCTTCATTGAGAAAAAACTCTTTCAGAATGGATTGCTTGTTCATAATTTGGCTTTAAACGAAGCTAAAGAAAAATTATGAAATAACAAACTTCTGATTTATTCGCTATTACATTAGTGCTTCTATCGTCTTTTCTAAATCGACTAAATCAAAAGGCTTGGGTAAATAGGCTTCCGCTCCAGCTTGAGCTGCCAAGGATGCGATATCACTATTTGCAGAACAATAAACTACCGGAATATCTTTGAATCTGGAATTACTTTTCACTAGCTTCGTCGCTTCTATCCCTCCTATATCCGGAATCCAATTGTCCATAATAATAACATCAGGCATCGCCTGCTCAAGACGCTCTATAATATCGTGTGATGTTTCAGAAATTTCAACAATATAACCTGAAGACTCCAATACGATAGAGAAGATACTTAAGATCGTCTTATCATCGTCAAAAATCATTACTTTTTTAGCCATACGTATATCAAAATAAGACTTTATTATTATTTATCGTTCAACTTATTTATGTAGTGTGCAATGTCTTTTGGTGCTAGTACATGCTCAACTTTCAATTTATTCAATGCCTGTCTTGGCATAAAATCAACTTCTGCGGTAGCTGGATCCTGCACACATATAGTCCCACCGTATTGAGCGATATGAGCCAAGCCCTCTACTCCATCGCTATTGGCCCCTGACAGCAAAAGTCCGATCGCACTATCTCCAAAAACCTGTGCCGCGGAGTAAAACGCTACGTCTATAGAAGGTCTGGAAAAGTTTACTTTTTCCGAAACATCTAAGGACATACATCCGTCTTTTTCAAATAACAGATGATAGTCTGCCGGTGCTAAATACACCTTACCCTTCTCCAAAGGCATCTTATCAACAACCTCCAACACAGGCACTTTACAATATGCATTCAACAACATACCTAAAGTACTCTCGGGGTGGGCTTTGCGATGGAGTACAATTACCACAGTCCACAAAGAATCTGGTTCAAGATAAGGCAGAACTTCAATCAGCACATGGATACTTCCTGCCGATCCACCTATTACTACAACTTTCGTTCCGTTGGACATACCACTAATGCTTTCTCCAGATTTTTTCATCCCCCACTTGGCGATAGTTACTTTCAATAGTGGAGAAACGGAGTGTTTCTTTAGTTCCTAAACCTAGATATCCCAGATTATGAAGACTCTCGTCGAATACTTTGAATACCCGTTCCTGTAAATCTTTGTCAAAATAAATCAACACATTTCGGCACAGAATTAACTGAAACTCGTTGAAAGATGTATCAGAAACTAAATTATGCGTCGAAAAAATCATCCGTTCACTCAATGCCGAATCAAATTTGGCATAATCATAACCTGTTACATAATAGGTTGAAAAATCGTTATTACCACCGGAGCGTATATAATTTTCCGAATAGGCTTTCATCTGGTTCAACGGGAATATACCTGTCGCAGCTTTTTCCAGCACGGTAGGATTAATATCCGTAGCATACATCAAAGACTTGTGATAGAGATTCGCTTCTTTCAATAATATCGCTATAGAATAAGCCTCTTCTCCTGTAGAACAACCTGCGATCCAAATACGAATCAAAGGATAGGTCCCCAATCGAGGCATTACCTCCTGCCTCAATACCTTATAAAAGCTTGGGTCGCGAAACATTTCGGTAACATTCACCGTAATCTCTTCTATAAAGTGTTGCAGATAAGAAGCATCATTAACGACCCGATAACGAAGCTCTGCAAAACTAGAAAAACGGTCTACAAGACATATCCGGTTCAACCTCCTCTTAAGAGAGGCTCTACTGTACTGTCGAAAATCATAACCATAGATTCTTGCCACATCATTCAACAACATGGTTATCTCTTCATCCCGTAATATATCTGGCTCTAACATCACACCCATTTCTTTATTAAATCCATCAAAATATCCACCTGTATAGGCTTAGAAACATAGTCATTCGCCCCCGAATCTATACATTTTTCCCGGTCGCCACTCATTGCTTGAGCAGTAACCGCTATTATCGGGATATCGGGATACTTGTCATCTTGCCGTATTACATTCAGCGCTTCATACCCATCCATATCAGGCATCATCATATCCATGAGTACCAAGCCTATCTGTTTATTACAGCGTAAGAGCTCTAAAGCCTCTCTCGCTCCTTGGCAGGTGACCACCTTGTATCCTTTTGCTTTAAGCGTCAGTTCTAAGGCAAAAATATTTCGTGCATCATCATCGACGATCAATATCAAGTTTTTGATTTCCATACTTAATACATCAAACTTTAGATTCATAAAGCCACACTCTTAAAAGCGAAAGCAACTGGTCTTTGTCCACCGGCTTGGAGATATAATCCGATGCTCCTGCCTGTATACATTTTTCACGATCCCCAACCATAGCCTTGGCAGTCACCGCTATTATAGGCAGCCGTGCAAATGCTGGCATCGCTCTAATTTCCTGTATCGTCTCATACCCATCCATCTCCGGCATCATCATATCCATCAATACCACTGCAATCTTCGGATTATTTTTAACTACTTCCAACGCTTCTTTGCCATTTGTAGCAGATAATACCTCCATCTGATACGGTTCTAGTGTTTTAGTCAATGAGAATATATTCCGTACGTCATCATCGGCAACTAAAACAGTCTTACCAACCAGCACCTCACTCAACGAACCTAATTTGTTCGTTTTTTTCTTTTCGACGTATCCATTATTTTCTTCAACAAGATGTAAGAACAAGCCCACCTCATCCAAGATACGTTGGAAGGAATGCGCTGTTTTTACAACGATAGAATCAGCAAATTGTTTTATTTTCAATTCCTCGATCTGCGAGAGCTGCTTTCCTGTAAAGACAATAATTGGCAGGTTCTCCAGCCCCTTATTGGCTTTAATCGCTTCCAACGTCTGATAACCGACCTGATCAGGTATCCCCATATCCAGAATAACACAATTCACATCTTCGGTCATTAGCGCATCAACCGTATCCGACACACTCTCTTTTATCTCCGACTGTATATTGAAATTACTCAGAAAATAAGAGAGCGCCGTTGCATGTTTTGCATTTTCCTCTACAATGAGTACCTTTTTTGGATTACGGGTCAATGCTTCTTCGATACGTTCGAAAATACGTCCAATCTCCTCAATTGCGATTGGTTTGTTGATAAAATCAATAGCCCCTTTCATCAGACTCTCCCGCTTCATCTTCAAAGAGGACATCATATGTACTGGAATATGTCGTGTTTTAGGATTATTTTTAAGCTCATCCATCACCTGCCAACCATCTTTGACCGGTAGTTGTATATCCAATAGTATCGCTAGGGGCTGGTATTTTTCGGCGATATCCAATACAAGATCCCCACGTACCAAAACGATTCCCTTATATTTCTGCTGCCGTGTATACTTCAATAACGCCTTGGCAAAGTTCGTATCATCTTCGACAATCAAAATTAACTGATCTCCACCCTGGATATTATCTCTATCATCAGGCACCTCATCAGGAATAGCTATCGCTGCATAAGAGGGCCTTTCCTCTGAAACAGGAACTTCTTCTGCTGCCAGCGCTTTTGACTGCACTGTAAGCACCGGTTTGGCCCCTACCGAAGCACTCTGGTTTCTTTGTAACGGCACCAATATCATAAATGTACTTCCGATATCAGGTTGACTTTCCAAACTGATCTCACCATGGAGCAAACGCATGATTTCTCTACTTATAGATAATCCCAAACCAGTTCCTCCAAATTTTCTTCGAGTCGAGCCGTCCGCCTGTTGGAAAGCTTCAAAGATCAACTTTTGGTTTTCCTTACTTATCCCTATTCCCGTATCTGTTACCGCAAATTTTAAGAATCCTTCCTTCTCTGTACTAAGGCTTACATTCAGTGTTACTTTTCCTACTGAAGTAAACTTGATTGCATTTGACAATAGATTTCGAAGTACCTGCTCCAACCTGAGCTTATCGGTTTCGATCACCTCTGGCACCGACCTATCGATCTCAACAGATAGACCAATTCCCTTATCCGTCACCACCGGAAGGAAGAGACTTTCCAGTTCGCGGCAAAGGTTAGCGAGGTTCACCTCTTCAAACTCAAGCTTCATCTTTCCGGCCTCGATCTTTGATAGGTCAAGAATCTCGTCAATCAGAGTCAACAACCCTTTACCCGAACTCTGTATAACATTTGCCGATTCGACCTGCTCATCCGTCAGGTTATCCTCGATATTCTCAGCCAATAGACGTGACAGTAAAAGAATAGAATTCAATGGCGTGCGTAGCTCATGGGACATATTAGCCAGAAATTCAGACTTATACTTTGTTGTCAACGCCAGTTCTTCCGCCTTTTTTTGAATTTCTAGATTTCTATTGGCAATCAATTCATTTTTCTCTTCCAATAGTTTAGATCGCTCTTCCAGTTCCTGATTACTCTGCAAAAGCTCTTCCTGTTGTACCCTGAGTTCTTCTTCAGAAGCCTGTAACTTCTGCGCCTGGGCCTCCAATTCCGTATTCAGGTTTTCCAGCTCGCTATGCTGTGCCTGTAACTCCTCCGACTGTGCTTGGGTCTCCTCTAATAGGCTCTGAATATAACTTCTTCCACGTGCAGACAATAATTCTAAAGCAATAAGACGACCTGCCTCTTCTAAAAATGAAATTTCCAAAGGCTCGAACTTATCCATAGCTCCTAGCTCTACCACACCGTAACATTGTCCTTCCAGCATCAGTGGCAGCCATAACACATGGCGCAACTTCAATTGCCCATTCGTAAAACTGACCACAAAATCAGTACTGTCAATATCTTCCAATAACCGCACCCGTTTGTCTACGTACACCTGACCGACCATCCCTTCCCCTACGTTGAAGCGATCTGCCATCTGTCCTTCCAGTCCATAATGGCTCCTTAGCGTCAAGTGATCTTTATCTAAGAGATAAAATGCACCATTTATACATTCGCTATAATTAATCAGATGTGCCAATGCATCTTGGGTGATCGCCTGTTCATCCTTATTCCCTACAAGTATCTCATTCAATAAAGCTAGCCCAGTCTGCTTCCATTCATTATCCTGTATTTTACGGAATGCCTCTTCCAAGTTGGCAGTCATTCCATTTAATGAACTTGCCAGACTTCCTAAATCATCTTTCTGTATATCTGATACCCGTACCGAGTAATCGCCTAATGATATTTCTCTGGCAATCTGCTCAATGACACGCACCCTATTACTCATGTCAGCATCTTTTTTCTTTAGGATATCCTGCAGTTTCTCCCGCTTACGGAATTCACCACGGATCTGCATATAAAAAAAGATAGTGATACCTAAGGAAAAAAACGCTGCTATGACTATAAAAATCGATGTAGCATTGGATGAGTCATCTAATTCTTTATTTTGCTTCAGCAAAAGTTCATCTTCATCTCCTAAGAAACGGTTGATCAGGTTCCGACAGCTATCCATATAGACTTTACCTTCCTCCAACTGTTCAGCAGCTATCGTATTACCGGCGCGCTTTTGGTTCTCCCATTTCCCTAAAATTCCCAATCGCGTTTCTACCAACGACGATAGGCTATCCAAAACCTCAGCCTGTTTAGATTTTCGGGGTATAAGCTCTCTCGCCTCTTTAAAAGATTCAGGCAACGACACCCGACTTCTCAAATAAGGTTCTAAAAAAGCTTCTTTATTTGTAAGATAAAAACCACGTTGTCCTGTTTCTGCATTTTGAAGATCAATCAGTATATGATTGACAGACTGTATCAATTGTTGGGTGCGTACCACCTGTTTCCGATTATCGATTTGCTTCTTTATACTGATATAAGAGGCCACAGAACTCACAATCAGAACAAGCAATGAAATCCCAAAACCAAACTGTAGCTTTCTAATGACTTGTTTAGGCATCTTTCTTTAATTTAATGGTATACTAAAATAAAAAGTAGTTCCTTCTCCCGGGACACTATCTACACCATACCCTCCATTGTGCTGTCGTATAATCTCGGCACAGATATACAACCCTATTCCTAGTCCTTGAAACTTCACGGATGATTCCTCTACCCGATAAAATTTAGAAAAAACGTGTTCCTGCTTTTCTTTCGGTATCCCGATTCCAAAATCACGCACTGCGATATAAGCATATCCGTCCCTTACTTGGGTCCTGACCACCACCTTTTCCGCTCCCGGAGAGTATTTAATAGCATTGGTCAGGAAATTGATCAGTACCTGCTCTATACGGATTGCGTCGGCGTTTACTTCAACAACGAAAGGCTCGCCCTCACGCTCTACTTTCATATCCACATGTTGATGCGTGTGCGTAATCGTATCAATAGCATTCACTACGAGTGTCTCTAAATCAAAAGGTGCGCGATTTACTTTTAATTTCCCGTTCTCCATTTTGGAAACATCCAGCAGATCTGCAATAAGACTTTCCAACTTTATTACCTGATCCTGAGCCCGGTGAATATAAGTAGACACACTTCCCTTAACCATTCGCTCCAAAAGCTGTATGTAGGCTTTGATACTAGTGAGAGGGGTCTTCAATTCGTGACTCGCTATACTCAAAAACTCGTCTTTTTTATTTTCAATCTGCTTCTGGTCTTCAATATCCGTAAAAGTACCTACCCAACTATTTACTATTCCACCTTCTTTGATAGGCCTGATACGAAGTAAATGAAAATGATATATACCCGTATCAACATCTTTTATGCGCACCTCGGCTTCAAAAGGCTCGCCCGATTTTACATGCTTTTCAAAAAAGGTATGGACTTGTTTATCATCTGGATGAATCTGAGGAAATTCATTAGGAGATTGCGCGTATTTAAACCACTTTTCATTCACAAATGTAATGTGACCTAGCGGATCTGCTGTGAATGCAATCTGTGGAATGGTCTCCAATACAGTGTGCAAAAAATCAACTTTAAGCTTCAGCTCTTCCTGTGCCAGCTTCCGACTTTCTACCTCACGTTGGAGTTTCCACTTCACTTCATTCAACGCCAGGGTCTGTTCATAGAGCCGGTAGAAAGTCTTCACTTTCAACATTAAAATATCAGGATCTACCGGTTTAGTGATATAATCTATACCGCCTGAAGCATATCCTTTAGTAATAAACTTCTTATCGGTATTCACCGCTGATAGAAAGATGATTGGAATTTCTTTCGTTTTACTGTAACCAGCCAAAGTTTCTGCCACCTCAAATCCGTCCATTCCCGGCATTTGTACATCTAAAATAATCAATGCATAGTCGGTTTTCAGAACTTTTTTGAGTGCCTCTTCTCCAGACAAAGCGGTATCTACGTGAAATTTTTTAGATTCTAACAAACTCCTCAATGAGAATATATTCTCGGGCTTGTCATCTACAATCAAAATCATAAGTAAATGATTAGGTCTCTTATTTTATGTATAGGCCTATTCCATCTCCTACTCCGGTGAGGCCTCCACCAAAATAATGAAAAAACAGAAAAGAACGGCAGATCTTTACTATAAAATATGTTGGATACTAAAAGATTGGTTATTAAACTCAACCTTCTCGCCTATTGTCTTTCCCAACAACATCTTTCCAATTGGTGATTTTGGAGAAATCACATAGACATTGGGATAATCAGCCAATTTTCCCACACTTATAGCAACAAAATACCAACTATTTTTATCCGTAGCAACAAGACTACCGACCGACACCATAGACGTCGGCTTTACTTGCCGAATCCATTCCAGTGCTTTAAGGTCTTCCTCGGCCAATACCAATTGCTGTTGAAAACGGTTTAAATCCTGTTGAATCATTTCCCGGCCTGTCTCATATTTATCTCCAGCACTACTTTTGGTATCTTCCACCAACGAGTTATTAGCCGAGTCGATAGCTAGTGTTACTTCTTTTACCCTGTTATTGACATATTCAAAACACGCTTCCAACAATTCTTCTCTTGTCATAGATTCTTTTTTGCTATTAAACAGTAAACGCCCGTATTTAACGGGCGTTCACAAAATTATTCGTTTTTGGAACTTAGTTCTTCAAAGCTTCTTTTAAGTTCTTCGCTTTTTTCTCTGCTTCGTTTGCAGTTTCTTTAACTGCATTTTCAGCCTTCTCGCCCGCATCTTTTAAAGATGCACCCGCTTTATCAGCAGTGTTTTCGATAGCTTCACCTGTTTTCTTTGCAGCGTCCTTTGTAGCATCTACCGCATCATTTACGCCAGATTCCACTTTGTCACCTGTTTCTTTTAAAGCCTCTTTAGTTTTGTTCCAAGCAGCTTCTGCATCGGCCACAGCTTTACGTGCTGTTTCTTCAGCTTGCTTATCACCTTTTGCAACAGCAGCATCCAAATCAGCTTTTGCTTTATTATAGTCTGCTTCCGCTTTTGAAACGGCATCTGACGCTACCTGATCCATCTTTTCGATGGAATGATCCACTTGTTCACCCGCTGTCACTTTACCATCCTCATTCTTATCTTTCGACGGAGAATTGTTGCATGAAGCAAATGTGATTGCTCCAGCTACTACTGCTAATAATGCAATTTTTTTCATTGGAATATAGTTTTAGTTAACCTTCTACATCAATCAATTTGTATGCCAAAACAAAATCACCTCACTCCATCAAATCATAGCCCCTATTGGTACAAACTTAACCTTTCGGATAGATCGTTCCCTTCGCTGCTTCCAACGTGTTCTTCAATAAGCCGACGATAGTCATCAATCCAACACCCCCCGGTACTGGAGTGATCCAAGATGCTTTCGGTGCTACATTATCAAAATCAACATCTCCATACAACTTGAAGCCAGATTTCGTCTCTGTCGAGTTCTCTCTATTGATACCCACATCTATTACAATAGCACCTTCCTTAACCATATCAGCAGTGACGAAATTCTTCTTACCTATAGCTGCGACAATGATATCGCCACGTAACACCTCCGTTTTCAAATCCTTGGTGCGACTGTGTGTCAATGTAACCGTGCAATTTCCTGGGTTGCTATTTCTCGCCAATAAAATACTCATTGGAGAGCCCACAATATTACTCCGGCCTACAACTACTGCATGTTTTCCAGCCGTATCAATACCATAGTGCGCTAGCATTAACATAATACCATAAGGTGTAGCCGGGATAAAACAAGGCAAATTACGTTGCATACGTCCCAAATTGATGGGATGGAAACCA
Organism: Sphingobacterium yanglingense; assembly: GCA_040395455.1. Taxonomy (GTDB): domain Bacteria; phylum Bacteroidota; class Bacteroidia; order Sphingobacteriales; family Sphingobacteriaceae; genus Sphingobacterium; species Sphingobacterium yanglingense_A. The sequence goes on from JBEBQJ010000116.1 coordinate 9,945, forward strand.
TCCACATCTTTTCGATGATCAATAGCTTCTGTTACTTTATCCGGATCAATATGTGCTGGTAATGGTAATTGCACGATCAAACCATCTATATTAGGATCCTTGTTTATTTCTTGAATCTTAGCAATCAGTTCTGCTTCAGAGACCTCCACGTCATAACGGATATTAGTAGACTCAAAGCCCACTAATTCACAGTTTCTCATCTTGCTCGCTACATAGGTTTCACTCCCACCATCATTACCTACCAAAATAGCAACAAGGTGCGGCTTTCTTCCCGAAGCAGCCGTAAAAGCCGCAGCTTCAACTTTTATATCTTCTTTAATCTTTGCAGATACTTCTTTCCCGTCTAATATGTTCATAGTATTTAGCAGTTAGTATTAAGTATTTAGAAAGAACTTGCTACTATAGTATACTTAATCTTCGTTCTTTTGTATTTATTAGTAAGTTATTAATCTAATTTTAGTACCGCCATAAACGCTGATTGTGGAATCTCCACGTTACCTACCTGACGCATACGTTTTTTACCTTTTTTCTGTTTTTCCAACAATTTACGCTTACGTGAGATATCCCCTCCGTAACATTTTGCGGTTACGTCCTTACGTAAGGCAGATATGGTTTCGCGTGCAATGATCTTAGCTCCAATAGAAGCCTGTATACGGATTTCGAACTGTTGTCTAGGTAATAATTCTTTTAATTTCTCACAGATTTTCTTACCAAAATCATACGCATTACTTCTGTGGATCAAGGATGACAATGCATCGACAGGTTCGTCGTTAAGACGGATATCCAATTTCACTAAATCTGATTTACGGTAACCGATCTGATGGTAATCGAAAGAAGCATATCCTTTAGAGATAGTTTTAAGTTTATCATAAAAATCAAATACAATCTCTCCCATCGGCATTTCGAACACAAGCTCTACACGATCCGAAGTCAAATAAGATTGATTGATTATAGTACCTCTTTTTTGTATACACAACGACATTACCGGTCCTACAAACTCTGCTTTGGTAATAATATTCGCTTTGATATAAGGCTCTTCGATAGAATCCAGTTTACTTGGATCAGGTAGATCTGACGGGTTGTGAACAATTACCTCTTCATTATCCTTGCTCAAGAAAGCCTTGTATGAAACGTTGGGAACAGTAGTAATTACCGTCATATCAAATTCACGTTCCAGACGCTCTTGGATAATCTCCATATGGAGCATACCTAAGAATCCACAACGGAATCCAAAACCTAACGCAGCAGAAGACTCAGGCTCGAATACTAGAGACGCATCATTCAATTGTAAGCGATGCATCGATTCGCGAAGCTCTTCATAATCTTCGGTATCCACTGGATAGATTCCCGCGAAAACCATAGGTTTCACCTCTTCAAATCCTTGGATAGCCGATTCGCACGGACGTTCTTTATGGGTGATCGTGTCACCTACTTTCACCTCTCGCGCTTCTTTAATACCTGAGATAATATACCCTACGTCCCCTGTCTTAATAACGTTTTTAGCGACTTGATTTAGTTTTAAAGTACCTACTTCATCCGCATAGTACTCTTTTCCTGTTGCGACAAACTTTACCTTATCTCCTTTTTTGATTTCTCCGTTTTCAACTTTGAAATAAGCCATAATCCCTCTGAAAGAGTTAAAGACCGAGTCAAAAATCAAAGCCTGTAGCGGTGCATCAGGGTCTCCTACCGGAGCAGGCACACGCTCTACAATTGCACGTAAGATATCTGGTATACCTAGTCCGGTCTTTCCCGACGCTGGAATAATTTCCTCTCTTTTACCACCTATCAAATCGATAATCTGGTCTTTCACCTCTTCAGGCATAGCTCCCGGAAGGTCCATCTTATTTAAGATAGGGATGATTTCCAGGTCATGTTCCATAGCTAGGTATAGGTTGGAAATAGTCTGTGCCTGTATCCCTTGGGAAGCATCTACGATCAACAACGCCCCTTCACAAGCCGCAATAGATCTTGATACCTCATAGGAAAAATCCACGTGTCCAGGAGTATCGATTAGGTTAAGAATATATTGCTGCCCATCCTGAGTATACTCCATCTGAATAGCATGGCTCTTAATCGTGATACCTCTTTCTCTTTCCAAATCCATACTATCCAACAACTGGGCTTGTGCCTCACGCTGTGAGATGGTATTTGTGTATTCCAATAATCTATCTGCCAAGGTACTTTTACCATGGTCGATATGTGCTATTATACAAAAATTACGTATATGCTTCATATAGGGTTTATGCCTTCTTTTATAAACGGCAAATATACTGTATTTAAGTGAATTTTTTTTTCGAAAACGCTTGTTTTTTTAGCGATTCTTTTTTAACTGTGTCCCGAAACAGGAACACACCTCAGCAGTTGCCGAAAAGATATTTGTGAACACCAAAAAGGCCGCTCCTTGGTAGGGGCGGCCTCTTACTAAAATCATATAGCGTAGCGTAAACTACAATTTACTATTCACATCTATTGCATTCAATTCTTCAAAAGCTTGTTTCAAACGCGTAACGAATGCTTCTTCCCCTTTGCGCAACCATACACGTGGGTCATAGTATTTCTTGTTTGGAGAATCGGCACCTTCTGGGCTTCCGATCTGTCCTTGTAAGTAATCATGATTTTTGGCTTCGTAACCGCGAACACCATCCCAGAATGCCCACTGCATATCGGTATCGATATTCATTTTGATAGCTCCATAAGAAATTGCTTCTGCGATTTCTTCTGGAGAAGAACCAGAACCGCCGTGGAACACAAAGTTCACAGGTTTCTCTGCAGCTAACTTATATTTTTCACGGATATACTCTTGCGAATTATGTAGAATAACCGGTTGTAACTTCACATTACCTGGTTTGTACACACCATGTACATTACCAAATGCAGCTGCTACCGTAAACTTGTCCGAAACCTGAGACAACACTTCATAAGCATATGCTACCTCTTCTGGCTGTGTATATAATTTCGAGCTATCCACGTCTGTATTATCTACCCCATCTTCTTCACCACCAGTCACTCCCAATTCGATTTCTATTGTCATACCTAGTGGCTTCATGCGCTCTAAGTAGCGTTTAGAGATTTCGATATTTTCTTCAATAGGCTCTTCCGATAAATCCAACATATGCGAAGAGAACAAAGGCTTACCGTTTGCAGCAAAAAACTTTTCACCAGCATCCATAAGACCATCGATCCAAGGTAACAATTTCTTTGCAGCGTGATCCGTATGCAAAATAACAGCAACACCGTAATACTCTGCCAACAAATGCACATGCTGCGCTGCAGAAACAGCACCTAATATACAAGCTTTTAGTCCATCATTATTCAACGTCTTACCCGCATAGAACTGAGCTCCCCCATTTGACAATTGAATGATTACAGGAGAATTCACCGCCTTCGCTGTTTCCATTACCGCGTTGATAGAATTAGTACCTATCACATTTACAGCAGGAAGCGCAAATTTGTGCTTTTTAGCAATCTCAAACAATTCTTGAACTTGATCACCGGTTAGTACACCTTTATAATCTTTTAGGCTCATGTTTTTATATTTTAGTTTTATTTCTTTGATTCGATAAAGTTAAGTGTTTTAAATGAGAATGAAAACACTAGTGTAAAAAATACACTAAGATAATCCTAACATCCCATCAACTTCCCTCCTGCCCACCTCTACTACAGACATTCCTTTTGCATATGAAATCAAAATTGGCTAAGTTTAACAAATAAAAACAATAGAAATAGACTATGTTGGAGATATACGGAATCAAAAATTGTAATACGGTAAAAAAAGCACTGGACTGGATGAATGCGAATAAAATCGCTTACACCTTTCATGACTACAAAAAAGAGCCTGCTACACGTGAAAAACTTGAATCATGGGAAAAACACATCACCTGGGAATCCCTTGTCAACAAAAAGGGAACTACCTGGAAAAAGCTTTCTCCAGAAGAACAAGCGCAAGTCACAGATGCATCTTCCGCAAACACCGTTCTTCTTGCCAACAACAGCATGATTAAGAGACCTGTCATTGAATTGAAGGATGATGTAATCCTTGGTTTTGATGAGCATATTTACCAAGAAAAACTATTAAAAAAATGATTTACAACCCCTTCAAATACCTGCTGTATATTGGATTAGCGGCATTCGCTATGCCCTCAATTGCCCAGCAGAAGAGCAGCTATAACTATTCGGACGCCTTTGGCCCTAATTTTTACAGTTCAAACGGAACCGAGTACCGCTCTGCCAGCGGAAAACCAGGTCCAGCTTACTGGCAGAATTCCGCTAGCTATTCCATCAAAGCAAAGCTTAATGAACAGCAAGACCGGATTTCTGGTTCTGTACAGATTGTTTACACCAACAATAGCCCCGAAGATTTAGATTTTATTTGGTTCCAATTGGATCAGAATCTTTTTAGTACCGAATCCAGAGGTCAGGCTACCATTCCACTATCAGACAGTCGATATGGTAGTTCCAGCAATCAATTTGAAGGTGGTTACAAACTGAACAATCTGCAGATCAACGGTCAGCAACAGGCTCCCTCGTACACCATTACTGACACCCGCATGCGCGTTGACCTTCCTGCTCCTCTCAAAGCTAAGGGAGGAAAAACAACGCTGAGTATGGACTTCGAATTTTCTATCCCAGAATACGGTGCAGACCGTACCGGTATTCTGAAAACAGAAAATGGAAAAATATATGCCATTGCACAATGGTATCCTCGCGTCTGTGTATTCGATGATATCCTAGGCTGGAATACTCATCCTTATACAGGACCAGGCGAGTTCTATCTCGAATTTGGCGACTATGACGTCGAAATTACAGCTCCTGCAAATCATATTGTTGTATTAGGTGGCGAACTATTAAATCCGGATGAAGTCTGGACTCCAGAGCAGCTCAAACGTTACAATGCGGCCAAAACTTCGGAAAAGACATTGATGATCCGTAGCGAAGCCGAGGTAACCACCAAAGCCTCTCGACCAGACAAAAAAGAACTTACCTGGAAATACAGTCACAAAAACGCACATGATGTCGCATGGGCATCATCACCTGCTTTTATTATTGATGCCGCAAAAATAAACCTACCTTCTGGAAAATCGGCCCTAGCGATGTCCGCATATCCTAAAGAAAGTAACGGTGGAAATGCATGGGAGCGTTCGACAGAATACACCAAGGCATCTATTGAGCATTATTCAAAAAAATGGTTTGAATATCCCTACCCTGTTGCTGTCAACGTCGCGTCCAATGTTGGAGGAATGGAATACCCTGCCCTTTCCTTTTGTGGACATGATGCGAAAGCAGGCAATCTTTGGGGTGTTACTGACCACGAGTTTGGCCACAACTGGTTCCCTATGATCGTAGGCAGCAATGAACGCCTCCATGGCTGGATGGACGAGGGATTCAACACCTTTATCAACGACATTTCTACAGAAGCATTCAATAAAGGCGAATATGCGGTAAGATATGGCAGAAAAAATGCCATGACGTTGATGTTATTTAATCCTGCTTTAGAACCCGTCGTAAACAGTCCTCAAACGATGAAAGAGCGCAACATCGGCT
>JBEBQJ010000117.1:0-15444 GCA_040395455.1 Sphingobacterium yanglingense
TGTTCGGCCATTTTAAAATCCTTCAAATAGATGTACAATAGCGTAAGCTTATACTGATCGGAAAACTCAAGCTTCTCCTTGTGAATTTGCTCTTGATACTCGGCCAGAATCTTTTTAAGTACAGCAGGTCTATTCTTCTGATCAATAATTACTGCCCCTAGAGCATTGCTTCGCTCCTCCCATCTTGGATAAAGATGATATTCATCCATTAGCATAAAATAGGTGTTGGCGTCTTTGGAAGCATTATAAAACTCGGCAACAAAGCCTGGTAGAAACACTGTCCAGAGTCGATCGTTAAATACTGGCTTTATATAAGTGAACATTTGTCGAAGCGCATCGGTATCTTGTTCTTTACCGAAAGCACGGCTCTTTATATTAGCTATGCTACTGATTTTGTTCCTCAATAAGCTGGCGCCGTATAGGTCAAGCAGCTTTGGCAGATTGTCGTATGTCCAGTCATTATACTGCGGAAATTGAGTGACCGAATTGGCTAAAAAAGCTTCTTCGCTGAACAAATCCTTTTGTTGGGCTAAATAGGGTTCAAGCTCTGAAAAAGGATGGTTTACTCCTGTCTTGATAAAACGCTCGCTGTATGCTGCAGCGTATTCTTTATCCAAGTCAGTGTCAAATGCCAAATAATGCTTGTCCTGATTGCGCCGAACGGCTTCTTGCAGAAGGGGCACAAATCTATCGGCACCAAAATAACCGGATTCCATCATAATGGCTTTCCCCTCTTTATTCAGAATGACATAGGTCGGGAAACCGCCTGCCCCATACTTGCGGGCGAGCTTTTTGCCATCCTGTTCTTTCATGACATCGGTTTTGTATAGAATAAAATTCTTTTGCACTTCTGCCTGAACTCGCGGGTCTGGAAATACTTTTTTATCCATCTCTGCACAGGGCATACAACCGACAAAATACATATCGATCAGGATAAGCTTATTCTCTTGTTGTGCCTGTGCCTTACAGGCTTCAAACGAACCTTTAAAAGATTGGCCTTCTTGGGCGTAAATGCTTACTATGCCTATGCAAAGCATAAGCAGGAGACTTGATATCTTCTTCATTATGGATTTATCTAAATAAGTTTACAAATTAGTCTTGCTTTCATCGTCTATCCCAATAACACCTTTATACGGTTTTGCCTATAAAAAGACTTATTGTATATTGTATTGTTCGCCATTTGATCTAGTCTCAAGAGATGAAACATCTTCTCTGTGGCATACTGCTAATAGGATTAAAAAGACATTGTTCATGTTTTACTAATTATCTTTCTCTGTAACTTACACTTACAATTTTCCCAAATCCAGTATATTTAGACTTAGAAATTAAATCTCCATTTAAAGATGGAACTTCAAATAGTTCTAACTGTCCATTATCTCCTGGAGATTTAGCAGGATCATAGGAAGCAACTAAAAGCTGCTTGCTAAAAGCTTCATACGATTCTGGTCTGCCCGACCATCTAAAAGTGAAGTATTGAAACTTTAATAGGCTGACTCTCTCAGTTCCTCTATCTAACATCAACTTAGATGATTTCAGCGAGAGATCATATTCATACACCTTACCACCCACCGCATAAAATAGATAACCAAATACCGGACTAACAGCAAAATGAGTCGCCTGAGCAATATCAGCACCGACTATTTCTGCAAAATAGCTCTGTACCCCTGTGGCGCCATCAAATTGGGCCAAATACATTTTTCCGGCATTATTTTTTAGAACAGCAAATACAGTACTAGCTCCACTATAAGCCGTATTGGTCATGTATATTAAATCCATACCGACATTATTAAAGTCGAAATGTGTATTCAACGCATTACTATAGGTAGACACTTTGGTAACCATACCCCCATGTTTCAAAAATCGCTTCTTATCTACATCAAACAATGTTGCCGAAGAAGGATAGGAACCATAGTCCTGACGGGCCGCTATAAATGGGGCCGGCTTAAAATAGGTGTTTTCGCCTTGTACGATATTAATCGGTAGTCCGTAAAACATCTGCATAGTAGAGAAATAGAAATGCACCTCACCATTGGCCACCATATAACAATTGCCTGTATTTTCAGGAACCGCTTCGAATACATCGGCGTGAAAATCAGGAGAAAGTTGTCCTAGCACCTCCGTCTTGATGTCATAACTATCTTTCCATTCAAACGTCTCAGGATGTAGCCTACGTGTTGCCTTATCTGTACCTACATAAATCCCATACTCATTAAACGCAAAAGGGTAACAGTATACCATCTGGGGTTTACCATCCAGAACCAATTCAGATCCTGTTGTTTTTAAGATATCGGTGACGTGTATATACTTGTTTTCCATTTTCGAAATCATATCGAGACGCCCACCTCCATTGACATCGCTAAGGACCATCCAACCTTCATAAATAGTAGTCTCAACTTTGAGGTCAAACTGTTTTAATATACTAACTCCTGTACGCTTATCTGTAACTTTATAATAAGCATTGTAGCTGTCTGGAGGAACCTGTACTGTTATATCAAGTTTTTTTGTCTTGGCTAGGTCCTTACGTTTTTCACTTGGAGCAACATCTGCTTTCCGAAGAGCGAACCACTCGAAACTATAGTTATTTTCGTCGTACGCTTTATCCTGTGTAAAAGTTAGCTCTGGATCTATAACCAGTTTTTCTCCCAAAAGTATGGTATAGGATTTCTCAATCTTTTCGATTGTAGCCTCATTAATATCTCCATAACTATAATTGCCCAAATCCTTGGCACAACCAAACAGCAATAATGCCGTTAAGAGACACAAAATCTGATTAATATAAAATTTACTTTTCATTTTTAGTTAGATTACTTTTATTGTACTTCTGATCCCATTACCATTTTTGTTTTTTCATCTTCTTCATAAATGGTCTTACCCTGTGCTTCCATTTCATTTAAATAGCGTTGGGTGAAATTCCCATAAAAGACGAGTTTAGAAATTGAAGTAATGGTATAATCATCAAGATCAGATAGATTCTCTATTCCGTTTATTTCTGCCATCAGAAGCATCTTCTTTCTGCTAAAAGGGCCTAGATAGCCATCTAGCCAAGCTTTGGGTTTTGTTAAAATATCATTGAAGGAAATTGTATGTCTAGACATACTGATTTCTTTCTTGGACACAACTCTAGGATTTAAATCAATACTAAAGTTGTCATTCTGAATTAACTCAAGGCTAATATTAAAAGTCTCCTTCTGCATCTCGGGTAATCGATATAGTTTTAACCGGATGTACCCTCTTATACTATTCGCCGGAATAACAAACTTTGAATCCATAAAATCATAGTGTGTACCAGCTTGTGCAGTAGAACTAGACAATACTTTTACTTTAAATTCACGATCTATTGCCATAACATTTCCTAAAGCATTGACTGGGATATTGTACAAAGAATCCTTTTTATCGATAGGTACATAACCGAAGGAAACAGTTGTGCTGTCCCGTGGTATGACAGATTGGCTCTGATACAGTGCGTCCCAAAAATAGATGTTATCCTTAGCCATATAGGTCTCTAAATTCTTCTCGCATCCCACAAAAGAAAAGCTTAAAAAGAATATAAAAGTCAGCCAAAGTATGTTTTGATTATTTTTCATTTCTAATAGGATTAACGGGGGTTTAATTCAGACAATGGTAGTGGCAAAATATACTTTGTGGCATTCATTGTCATGTTGCCCGATGCTGCCAACGGGTTTGGGATACTTTTTATATTTTTTCGTTTATAGTAATAGAAAAGTTGTCCCTCTCCATAAAACTCTCGTTGATATTCCTTCTGTAATTCGCTATTTATATTTGCTGTGGCGGGAAGGTTCACTAAGTTCCTATTATTACGAACGATATTTAAAAAGGCTAAATCTCCGGCACACTCTGCCGCGATATAATACACCTCATTGAGACGTATGATGGGAATCAAGTAACGGAAGGCTAAATCCGTGGGTTTAACTTCTGCATATTTGAAAAAAGTTGCATAACCTTTCCCCCCAATATTGGTCTGTATCCAATTGGGATTGTAACGGTAGTCATTTTTATTATCAAACAGAGCTTCTAGTCTATTTGGATGAGGAGCCAATATACTTCGATCGGCTAATTCAGGTGAAAAATAATCCCTGTACACATTATATAAATCCAAACTCTGTATTCCAAAAAGAACCTCTTTTGAAAATACTCTGTCCGGATTAGTTTTGTTGGACAAAATCTCTGCTCCTATCCAAGGAAACTTTTTGTTGTTATCTATCACAACTTTTGCTGCCGTTAAAGCCGAAATCTTATCCCCTCTATATAAATGTACCCGGGCCTGTAGCGCTTTAACCGCGTAGTAATTCATTCTAAAATTGAAATAACTATGTTTCCCATCAGCCAATGCACTCCCTATATTTACAATCGGATCTGTCCCCAATAACAACTGTTCGGCTTTTTCTAAATCTAGCAACACCTTTGCAATAACTTCCGTTGCAGGCAGAATATCATTCACTTCTGTACCTGAATCGGTATAATAAGGTACAGAAGTCTTTAGGGAGTCTGTAGCATATACGGGCCCAAACAGACGTAACATATCAAACTGCAAAAATGCTCTCAAGGCATAAGCTTCTCCTCTTATTCGCGCATCTGTGGTTGCATTTACAACTCCAGGATGTTGGTCAAGACCGGATAAAAGTTTATTGGCATTCAGTACAGCAACATAAGATCTTGTCCAAATATGATCAATACTTGCTTTCACATTTTTATCATCAAAATTATACTGTTGATATTTTTCCAATTTATGCAGGGACATCACATTATAGTTTTGACCGAATATATCTAGAGTTGTACTGCTGAGGTTTGCTCCGTATAACTCTGGCTTTGCCATATCTAGGTATATTCCGTTTAATGCCTCATAAATACCATTTTCGGAAGCAAACACTTGATCTTCGGTAAATTTGTCCACAGGTTGGACATCTAGCCATTTTGTACATGCTGTAATGGACATTAAGATTCCAAACCCTAACGTCAATATTGTGTATCTTTTGTTTTGTCGGTTCATAAAAAGCATATTAGAAACTTGCATTAAGACTAAAGGAAACTGAACGGGCAAATGGGTATTCAATTCCCCTTTCTCTTCGAACGGATGAGACACGGAAAATATCATTCATGTATCCATTTAACCTCAGACTGGAAAGCCCAAGTTGTCTCAACCAAGGGTTAGAATGAAAATTATATCCAAAGTTGATAGATTCGCCACTTAAGGACCGTTCGGTCTGTACGAAACGTGAAGAAATTGAGGTAGATCCTGTTAATGAGATACCCTTAAACTGCGCGATATCTCCCGGTTGTTTCCATCGATCGTACAGCGCTCGTTTATCTTGATTCTTTGCGAGCCCCTCTGAATCAATATTTTCAACTTTATTATAAAGCGCTGTATTAAAGATGTCTTTTCCTACAATATAGCGGAGATTAATGCCCAAGGTGAACCCTTTGTACAGGATATTAGTACTAAACACTCCTTCTAAAGTTGGTTGTTCATTACCCACTCGTACTATATCCTGTGAATCGTAGTCGAAAGTATACTGCCCATTCCTACTTAAAAAGAGTTCTCGCCCAGTAGCGGGATCAATCCCCATCGATGGAACCGCCCATATATCGGTTGGACTATTGCCATCTTTAAATCGAACCAGAGACCGACTGATATCTTTGTCCATTTCTGCTTTGTTATTGAGTGATGCCAATTGATTATTGAACTTATCATAGCGGCTCGTATAGGTAGTCCCTGTCAGACCGATAGTCCAGATCGTCTGATCCTGAGGTCTATAGATAGGTGAATATTTCAATGTGGCCTCAATTCCCTTATTATCGAGTATACCTGCATTAATCGGATACGATTTAATCCCTGTTGAGGAAGGCCGATCTACAGCAACGACTAAAGGATCGGTCCGTTTACGAAAGATATTTACGACAGCAGACAACTTCTCCTTAAATAAAATAATATCTGTTCCGATATTCGTATTAACCGTATTCTGCCATTTCAAATTTGGATTTCCCAATGCAAGTAATGTGACACCTTGACCGTGAATATTGATATATGAATCGTATCCATAAGTAGATCGGGAGGAGAGGGATGCAAAATTCTGATTCCCAGTCACCCCCATATTGGCAATAAGACGAAATCGATTAATCCAAGAAACAGATTTCAAAAACTCTTCGTTATGTAGATTCCAGCCTATTCCTCCACTAAAATAGGGGGAATATCGCTTGTTGGCGCCAAAAGCTGTAGATCCATCATAACGAAAAGAAAAATCGGCCAAATAACGATTATCATAGGAATAATTGGCTGATGCCAGCACCGCATTACTTCTAGTACGATTATATCCGGTAGCCGGTTTGGAATCGGGTTTATATGAAAATGCAAAACTAGGATTTCCTGTGCTCAGGGATGGAAAACCTACTACTGAAAATAATACACTTTCAAAATCTTCTTGTCGTATTTCTGCACGCAAATTGGCTGTCAGGGAGTGCTTCTGGGCAAAGACCTTACCATAAGTAAGCATTATATTCCCATTGTAACTGAAACGATCAGAACGCTTATTATCATAAGTACCTTTCTCAAAAATGGATACCTCGTCAAAATCGGTGTGCAGTGGAGATTTAAAATCAAGCTTAGTTCCCACATCTTTTTTGAGCTGTAGTCCACCTTGCAACCTTAGTGCGCTATTAAAGCTATATATCAACTGAAAATTATTTTGAACACCAAAATTCTTGTCATTATTGATATTATTCAATGTCGCGTTATATAACGGATTATCAACAATATAATACTTACCAGCATTGTCAACACTGTACTCAAGATATCGCTCTGAAGATGAGATTTTTCTATAATACGGATTCGTATCAACCCAAGTTGAAAAACTTCCATAATTGGACTCGTCAGCCTTATATCCACTAACATAAAATTGATTTGTAGCATTCAGTTTTCCACGACGATAGGTCAAATCGATATTCCCTCCCCAATCTTCCCTCCCGGAATTCTTCATAACACCTGAGGTGTTTTTATAACTTACACCAAGACCATAACGTAACGACTCATCTCCTCCATTTGCATAAATAGAATGACGGTGTGAAAATCCTGTTTGTACTGGCTGACTAAGCCAATAGGTATCCACTCCCCGGAGTACGTCTGCTAAACGCGCACTATACATAGAATCTAAATCCACTTGAAAAGAAGGATTTGCCCCCCCTCCACGATAGTATTCATAACGTCCCGAAAGACGCTCAAACTCCAGTTTTTCCGATGCATTCATCATATTATATCCTCGTAAATCAGGTGCCTGAACATTCAAATCACTCGTATAGGTCAGTTCCATCTTCCCTGGCTTCGGCTTCACTGTCTCTATAACAACCACACCATTTGAAGCCTTAGACCCATACATTGCAGTTGAAGCTGCGTCTTTCAAAATTGTGACTGATGCAACACGATTCATATTGAGATCTACAATGGTGCGCAGAGAGCTTTCGAAACCATCTAAAATAAATAAAGGCTGGTTAGGATCCGAGGCATATTGATCCTGTAAAGAACTGGATATACTCGTCTTTCCCCTAATTTCAATATTAGGTAACACATTAGGATTGGCCCCTAATGCATTGTTCTCTAGCTGTAAGAATGAGGGATCTAAAGCGCGTAATCCTTGAATAATATTCTGATTTCCTACTTCGAGCAGTTGCTTTCCGGTATACGTTGAAGTTGCACCGGTAAAACTATCTTTCCTACGCTCTACAATACCAGTAACTACAACTTCGTCTACTTCCTGGTCATTCGTGCTTAAACGGATTACCATTTGGCTTTGGTTTAAACTCGCTTTTATTTCCTTAGTTTGGTATCCCAAATAAGAAATGACCAAAATTTCATTCAAAGAGGTAATAGGCATCGTAAAGGTTCCATCCTCCTGTGTGGCCACAGATTTCCGAGAGTCCGATTTTTCGCGAACAGAAGCCCCCTTGATAGGTTTTCCATTTTCGTCCAATACACGACCCCGTACGACTTGCTGAAGATTAACCTCAACAACTTTTAATACGCCCTGAGGCAGTTCACGGGGCGCTGCTTGCGATTTCAGCTCTCTCCCTTTTTTGATAACAATGGTTTTATCAAAATATTCGAATGTAAAATTCCCTTCCTTAAGCACTTGATTCAAGGCTTGATTTAAGGGCATGTTTTTAACATCAACATTCATTCCTCTTACGGGGGTAACATCAGTCTTTTTATAAAAAAACGTATAGCCACTCTGCTTCTCAAAATCTTTCAAAATAGCTTCTAAACTCGTCTTTTGACGCTTTAGTGTGACCTGCTGGGCATAGGTGCTTGCATCTACCTGATACAAACCTAGCCCTAATAATAAGGTAATTAGGTTGATTTTCATCAATGATCGTGATAGAGGTCTTGACAGATAGAACGGGTCAGTAATCCTATTGAACACCGAAGTCTGGGTTCCATTAGTCGGTTCATGTAGAGACAAACCATCTTTCCCATTCTGCAAGAACGGATTTAAAGAAATTTTCATTAATTTCGATTGTCGGTTGTAAATGATTAAAAATTAGTTCACTTGATCTACGGCCTTCAACTACTCATCGGGTTCTGCGCCAACAGAATCCGATTTTTGTTTGCTCTACAAGAGCTATCCTGAATGTTGATACTTCATCTGATTTCCTTTCATGTTTTTAGATTATGTAATGATTAAGTTAATTCGTTTATTATTCCCTATAACAGCCCTAACATCTAGCTCAGCATAGTTCAGTAGCTCAATCAATCGGTCTAGAGATAAGTTGCGCGGAATCTTTCCAATATACTGCGCTGTGCTGTTCTTACGTTCATAGGAGATATCAATATCATACCAGCGTGCAATCTCTTGCAGTACCTCGCCCGTATTGGTACCATCAAAACAAAACTGCCCCTTGGTCCAACTCAAAACATCATCAATATTCACGGTCTTGGTCACTAACCGCTGGTCTATGGAACTCGCCTGCTGATTGGGCTTTAGTATAGCTGTACTTGTGGCTAACGTAACCTGCACTGATCCTTCTGCCAATGTTGTCTGTTCATTTTCTTCCTGAGGATAAGATTTTACATTAAATTTAGTCCCCAATACTTGAATACGTTGCCCTTTTGCCTCGACAACAAATCGGCTTTTATTATCAGTTTTGGTCACTTCAAAATACCCTTCGCCTTCGAGCTTTACAATCCGGTCGCCAGTACCAAAAGAGGATGGATAGGTCAGCTTAGAATCCGAATTGAGGGTGACACGAGTTCCATCGACTAAGGTCAACTGATAGGTAGATGCTTTGGGAATCCGTATGCTATTGGATTGTATCTTCTCTTTTCCATCGCTGGCATTATGATAACGCACCTTACCTTCTGCATCTTTGGTAATAATAATCTCGCCAACCTGTAGGCTCTCATTGAGAGCTAGTCGATCTAAATCAATTTCCTTTCCTCCCTCCAATATGATGATAGCTCGCTCCTTTGCAGGAGAAACTTGTGCTAGCTGTTCTTTTGTCGCGACTTCTTCCCGAATTAGTGCATTCCAGACAAAATAGCCCCCAACCAGAAAGACAGCTGCCGCAGCGGACCAACGGTATAATCGTCTTGTGCCAAGTCGCTTTTGTTTGGTGTTTATCGTATCAAAAACACGCCTTTTTGCCCGTTGCTGTATCTCCGTCCGTTCAGCGTCTTGTACTAAAGAATCTGACTCAAGATTATCATACCAAGTAATCACCTCCCGACGGTCTTCTTCCTTCGCGTTCAAAAAATTAGTAATTTGCTGGTATAATCGCTGTGCGTGTTTCATAAAAACCCTCGTGTGTATTTATTCCAACCACAATGAGTGTCCCATTAGGGTTATCTTCTAACCATAAAATATAGAAATGGTCAAAAACATAAGGTCAGTTAATAGATAAGTGTATAAAAAGCGAGGTACCTTCTACTCGATTTAGAAAAAAAATAAAAAATTCTTACTTACATCACGTAATCTCCTGATAGCTTTATTGATATGCTTCTCTACAGTTGACTCCGAAATATCCAATCGTTGGGCTATTTCTTTATTACTCAGAAATTCGTTCCGACTTAGCTTAAAAACTTCGCGGCATTTGTCTGGCAGGTTTTCAATCTCATTGGACACGATGTCGATGATATATCGGTAATGAAGCCGCTCTTCCAAAGGTAGGCTCTCGTCAAGAATATCTAATTGTTCCAAATCCATAGAATCTGCCCGCTTAAGCTCGGCACGATAATGGGCTAAGATAAGATAACGGCAAGACGAGTATAGGTAGGCAGGTAATGACTCTATTCCGAGCATATTGTGTCTATTGCGCCAAAGGGAAAGAAAGAGATCATGGAGAATGTCCTCAGCTACTTGTGCATCGGATACTTTGGATAAAATATGCTTGGTGAGATCTTCAGAAAATAGGTCATAGAGCACCGAAAAGGCTCTTTCGTCCCCCTCGACAATACGCTCTAAAAGCAACCTAAAATCCGTTAATCTGCTATCATTCATGAATACACGTCGCTAAAGCTAACAAATTTATAATACAAACGTTTATGAAAGTTGTTTCGCGACAAAGCTATAGATTTAGCTCCGATACACAAACCTACGATAAAGACTATAAAAAAAGTAGTCTTTATTTAATTTTATTGAGCCAATGTATGGAATGACCATCCTTCTCCATTTTTCTAAAATAGGTCATCTGTCTCTTTGCATACCGATGTATTTCGGTACCAAGCTTCTGTAAGAAAAAATCATAATCGATCTGTCCACGGAGGTAATAACTGATGTATTTGTATTCTAATCCATAGTAGGCTATTTCTTCATGGGTTAATCCTAAATGTAACAGATTTTGGACCTCTTGGATCATGCCCTCGTCCAATCGGTCAAGGAGGCGCTGGCTGATGCGATCTCGTCGAAGTGCAACTTCGGGATCAAGGCCCAAAATAGTGGCTGTATAACCGGGGCTGGCCTCGGGCAGGACTTGTCCAGGTTGAGAAAGCCAGATTAAAATCTCTAAAGCCCGAACCATCCGTTTTTTTGAAGAATAATCGACCTTAAATCCCTCTGGGATAATATACTGTGCTAAAAGATCTTGTATAGCTTCTTTGCTCTGCTGTTCTAATTGACTACGCCAGGCTATATCGGTCGGTATCTGACTATAGGGCTGAGGTGCCAATAATGCCTCGATATAAAAACCTGTACCACCACAGACGATTATGGGCGTCCCTTTTTCTTTGATAGACTGATAAGCCGTTTCAAAATCTTCTAAAAATCGGGGTACATTATAGTGCTCGCCGGGGTCGGCAATATCAATAAGGTGATATGGGATATCTCCGTATTCTTTAATGTCCTTGCCTGTACCTATATCCATATGGCGGTACACCTGCCTTGAATCGGCACTGATAATCTCTGTCTGGAGGGATTTGGCCAACTGTACGGCCAGCTTCGTTTTGCCCGAAGCGGTAGGGCCTAAAATAATCAAGATATCTTTATCGAGAAAGGATGTCTCTCGATAAAGATACTTGAGGACACTTGTACTATCTATCACAGTACAAATTTAGTCCATTTTTCGTTACTCTCATTACTTTTTACAACAGTATCGATAAAGGCCATGCCGCGTACGCCATCGGCTACAGTTGGGAAATCAAGTGCCTCTGGGCTCGGAGTCTCACCAACTCTTTTGGCAGATAGGGTGAGGGCAAAATTGCGGTATATATTGGCAAAAGACTCCAACAACCCTTCAGGGTGTCCTGCAGGAATCCGTGTGTTGTGTGTAGCAAACGAGCTTAATGTATAAGGTGCAACATAAGCATTGCCCGTACGATATAATTGACGGGGCTGATCTAACATCTTGACAATAAGATTATTTGGATCTTCATTTGCCCATTCTAATCCACCTTTTTCTCCATATATACGAATACGTACCGCGTTCTCCTCTCCTGCCGAAATCTGTGAAGCCATCAAAACCCCTTTAGCGCCGTTTTCAAAGCGCAAAAGTACTGAACCATCGTCATCTAATAACCGCCCCTCTACAAAGGTGGTAAGGTCTGCACAGAGCTCTGTGATACGTAAGCCCGACACATACTCTGCAAGGTGTGCCACATGTGTACCGATATCGCCCATAACCAACGATTTGCCCGAACGCTTAGGATCTGCTCGCCAAGCTGCTCCGGCATTGCCCTCCCGCTCCGAAAGGCGGCTTAACCAACCTTGGGGATACTCAACTACAATCTTACGGATCTTTCCAAAATGACCTTCGCGGACCATTGCTTTGGCTTGCTTCACCATCGGATAGCCAGAGTAGGTGTGTGTAAGACATAGCGTACGACCAGTATTCTTTACAACCTCCTGCAGCGCAAGAGCCTCTTCTAAAGATACAGTCATGGGCTTTTCGACAACGACATCAAAACCGCTTTCCATAGCGAGCTTTGCGGGCTCAAAATGTAAGAAATTGGGTGTTACAATCGTCAAAAAGTCCATACGCTCTCCCTCTGGAAGTAGGGCTTCTTTTTCAATCATGGTTTTATAATCAGGATAGACTCGGTCTTGAGCGACAAAAAGCTCCTTACCAGATTCTTTTGATATTTCTGGATCTACACTGAAAGCCCCACATACCAATTCGATCTTTCCATCCATAAAGGCTGCGATACGGTGTACGGCACCTATAAAGGCGTCCTTTCCTCCACCGACCATGCCCATGCGTAATCTACGTTCCATAAT
Source organism: Sphingobacterium yanglingense (assembly GCA_040395455.1). Lineage (GTDB taxonomy): Bacteria > Bacteroidota > Bacteroidia > Sphingobacteriales > Sphingobacteriaceae > Sphingobacterium > Sphingobacterium yanglingense_A. Next base: position 12,714 of record JBEBQJ010000117.1, read on the forward strand.
TAATTTTATAAGTTTAATGTTGAAGGATGTTAAAATAGCAAAATCTATTTAAAGTACGAGCTTTAATTTCAAACTCCCCTTATTTTCAATGTAATAGTCCACCGATTGCTCTTGTGTAACATGAAAAAATCGCTGTCCGTTTATAATTGCAAAACGCTGTGGAACGGTTGTACCTACAACCTCGAACCCTAAAGTCTCCAAGGAAGATGCGTCTTGGCACCAATCTCTATCGGCATAGGTCATGATGTCCTGTGGCTTGAATTCTTTGATAAATGCATTCAATAACTTGGATAGTCCCCCCACAACGAGCGTATCTCCTTTGTGGCAAAATCGAATCAGCTCAAAAGACCTAAAATCCGGCCCCAACTGCCGCATAATACGTGCCCCACTGAATATAGCAACAGAAACCAACTCGCCCTTATGGAAAAGCCCATACCTGTATTTGCCTGGCAGTGCCCCCTGAAGGTGGTGTTCTTCCTGAAATGCTAATGCAACTCGCTTGTCAATCCGGGCTACAACTGTGGTCCGGGCATAGATACGTTGCCCTTGACCATGCTGTCCCTTAAGACGATTGATGATTTTGTAAGGAGCACTTTGGACTTGATCATGGTCGATATGGATTACACCGGTTCTTGAACCTTCGTCAACGCGATGGCTACCAGGCTTGTATATAAAGAGCGAGACACAATCAGAACGTACTTCAAAAAATCCATGATGTTCGCTGATTTCTTCTATCTTAATATGCTCCGATAATAGTTGAATAAAACTGATGATATCCTGTTTTGAGTCCTGCACGGCATAAAATTACGATTAATAATCAGAATCCCTCTCCATGAAAAGAGACCAATAAGTGGCGCAAAAATAAAAATTCATACCTTTGTAGAAGATTAAGAAGAATGAAATTACCAATAGTAGCATACGGTGATCCGGTATTACGGAAAAAAACCGAAGAAATAGATGAAGATTATCCTCAATTAAAGGAATTGATAGATAATATGTTTGAAACAATGTATGGCGCGCATGGAGTAGGACTAGCCGCTCCTCAAGTGGGCTTGCCAATACGTTTGTTTGTAATCGATGGGTCTCCTTTTGCCGAAGATGAAGACGGTGATGGTGATCCAGACTTAAAAGATTTCAAAAGGGTATTCATAAATCCTATTATTGTCAAAGAACACGGTGAAAAATGGGCATTCAATGAAGGATGTCTTTCTATACCGGATATCAATGAGGAAGTAATGCGCCCGTCAAATGTCGTTATTAACTATCTGGACGAAAATTTTGAGGAGAAGGAAGAGGAACTGTCAGGATTGGCAGCCCGCATCGTACAGCATGAATATGACCATATCGAAGGAAAGCTTTTTGTAGATAAGCTGGGGCCATTGAAGAAGACGATGCTGAAGAGTAAGCTGGATCAAATAGCAAAAGGACAGATTCGTGTGGGCTATAAAATGAAATTCCCACTCCAAAAGAAAGGAAGATAATAAAAATGGGCTCTTTGTAGAGCCCATTTTTATTATCTTTAGGTTAGACCTAAGATTTCCTTATTAAAGGCAGCATCTGCTCCGGTAGACGCAAAGTCATCAAAAGCTTTATCCGTAACACGGATAATGTGATCGGATATAAATTTGGATCCTTCTGTGGCACCATCAATCTGGTTCTTGATGCAGCACTCCCATTCCATCACGGCCCACCCATCGTAACCGTACTGACTGAGCTTGCTGAAAATCGTCTTGAAATCGACCTGTCCATCGCCTGGAGAACGGTATCTGCCGGCTCTATTCAACCAACTCTGATACCCTCCGAAAGTACCTTGTTTGCCCGTTGGGTTAAACTCGGAATCTTTGACATGAAATGCCTTAATACGCTCATGGTAAAAATCAATGTATTGTATATAATCCAACTGTTGTAATACAAAATGGGATGGATCGTACAATAGACAAGCTCTTGGATGATTATTTACCTTCTCTAGGAACATCTCGTAGGTAATACCATCAAAGAGGTCTTCGCCGGGATGAATCTCATAACAAAGGTCTACACCACACTCTTCAAAGGTATCTAGAATAGGAGTCCAACGTCTTGCCAATTCGGTGAAAGCTTCGTCCACTAACCCTTCTGGCCGTTGGGGCCAAGGATGGAAATATTGCCATAATAAGGAACCGCTGAAAGTAGCATGTGCTTTTAACCCTAGGTTCTGAGATGCTTTTGCACCATACTTTAATTGTTGTATGGCCCACTCTGTACGCGCCTTGGGATTATTTCGGAGTTTTTCAGGTGCAAATGCATCAAAAAGCTTGTCGTAGGCTGGGTGTACAGCAACCAATTGTCCCTGTAAGTGCGTAGACAGTTCTGTGATTTCGAGCCCAAGCTCATTTAGCTGTCCTTTATATTCATCTGCATATGTTTTGCTTTCGGCAGCTTTCTGTAAATCAAAGTAATGCGGGTCTCCTGTAGGAATCTGAAGGCCCTTAAAACCTAAAGACTTAGCCCATTCCGCAATATTCTCAATAGAATTGAAAGGCGCTTCTTCTGCAATAAACTGTGCAAGAAATATACCTGGTCCTTTTATTGTTTTCATCTGTTTACTATATTTTATCTGTGCTTTTACCGGTTACCAATAACTATCAATCAATTATGATCTATCGCAATTGACAATCGGTTATATTGAATAAGTTTAAGTTCTGTAATATGACTGTGTATGGGAATAGCTATCTCTCGTACAAGGTGGCTGATA
>JBEBQJ010000118.1:0-15435 GCA_040395455.1 Sphingobacterium yanglingense
GCGGATAACCAGCGGCTTCAGTTCATTTTTGAACTGAATGGATTGGTCTCGGTATTTTTCGAAAACATCCTGTAATCCATAGTTGCCTTCTTCAGGCAATAAAGAAATCGCTTTTTCGTATCCCTCGATTCGGTCGTTATTGATTTCTATAAGTTGATTCAAAAGGTCTGCTGTGTCTTGATGTAAGTTTTCCATATCGTTGTTTTTTTTGTTTGCATAGAGGACAGCTATATGAGCATATAGTTTATGACTTAATCCAATAGGGGTATTAATTGCCGGACAACGGGGGAAAGTTCGGTCTGAGGTACCGTATTAACTGTGGGAAGCGCGAAGTAGATGCATCTAATGGAGACAGGGAAAACTAAAATAGGGTTTGAGCTGTTCATCTGAGACAAAAAACTATAAACTATGGAAACGAACGAGAAAGAAGAATATGAGGGGCAGGTGCCTGATGTAGTAAAGAATGAAGCGGATGATAAACCAGCAGGAAAGGGTATTATGTGGGCGATTGCTATTGCGGTAGTTATATTGGTCATTATCTATTTTATGTTTTTTAAAAATGACGTCGGCTTTGATTAGCTAAAATTTATGGATTTGAAATCACCGGAGCCCTTTTGGCTTATAAAAAATGGATTGTTAGATTCCTATCCTTCTTTGAAAGAAGATATCGATTGCGAAATCTTGGTTGTGGGCGGAGGGATTACTGGGGCGTTGATTGCACATCAATGTATTGCTGATGGCTACGATACTGTCCTGATCGACAAGCGGGAGATTGGTTACGGGAGTTCGTCTGCGACGACCTCTATGCTGCAGTATGAAATTGACGTGCCACTGTACAAGCTGTGTGAGCTCATCGGTACGGAGAAAGCGGTGTCGAGTTATAAGGCCTGTTCGCGTGCTATCGACCAATTGGAAGATATTGCTAAGCAAATCGTTTCAAAGGCTGGATTTGCACGGAAGGAATCACTTTATTTTGCGGCAAAGCAAAAAGATGTTGCTGGTTTGAAGAAGGAGCTCGAAGCACGTGCAGCGGCTGGTTTTGATGTAGAATGGATAGAGAAAGAGGAAATATCAGAGCGTTTTGGATTAGAAAAGACGTATGGCGGGATTCTATCTCAGCAAGGGGCCAGTGTGGATGCGTTCTGTCTATTGCATGAATTACTGGCTTATAACCGTAAGCGGGGATTGCGGGTCTTTGATCGGACCGAACTCCAAAAGGTCAGGCATCGTAAGGGCTATAGCCATTGTACCGTCGGTACAGGAGCAAAGATTCAGGCGCAGAAAGTGGTGTATTGCGTTGGATACGAAAGTAAAAGCATGATCAAAGAACAGTTCGTGGACTTATTGAGTACCTATGCCATTGTCTCAGAAGTCGATGCAGAAGCCTGTAAAACTATTAGAAATCTATTGGTCTGGAATACAGATGCACCTTATATCTATATGCGTTGTACTGACGATGGACGTATGTTGATTGGAGGTGGGGACGAAAAATTTAGCAACCCTAAAAGAAGGGATGCCCTATTGGCACGTAAGGCCGGTAAACTTTGCAAGAGTTTTGAACGGCTATTTCCTAAGAGGACATTTTATACTGACTTTTCATGGACGGGTACTTTTGGGGAGACCAAAGATGGACTACCTTATATCGGGACTCATACCTCCTTTAAAGAGGCCTACTTTGTATTGGGATTTGGAGGTAATGGGATTACATTCTCTGTTGTAGGGATGGAAATGCTTTCTTTTTGGCTCAGAGGAAAGTCTCATCCCCTACAGGAGGCATTCGCCTTTGGTAGATAATATCCGCATAAGTGCTATTTCTGCTTTGTCGACCGTTACACACCGTAACGGTTTTTTTTATAATTAATATTTTTTAAAACAATTTGATGACAATTGGTGTATCTACTATAACCAACTACTATTGAAAAGCTAAAATTGAGTATTAGCCTATGAAAAAAACATGCGTTTACGTTGTTTCTTGTTTCCTTATGATTTTGCTGTTGCCTGTGTCGCTGTATGCACAGGTGCCGGATAGCACTTGGGGCAAGAAATTTGAAAATTATCCGACATTCAAGTTTAAAGGACTCTTTCAAGCTCGATACGTAGTGAGTGCCAATGAGGATGTCGATGTCGGCGGACTGCACCATGATGATGGTTCGGGGGTGAGCAATTCGTTTGCCCTGAAATATATGCGCGCGCAGGTGCAAGCCAAAATAAGCCAGCGAACGGAGGTTGTGGCCTTGGTCAATCTGGCCGACTTTAAGAATGACCCGAAAAGCCGTGTCTTGGAAAATGCGTATCTGAAGTACACATTCAGTCCCAAAGCAGCGATCACGGTAGGGCAGTTTAGGCCTTGGTTCGGGATAGAGGAAACGATTCCGGCAGATATTATTAAGTCGCTGGACTGGTCGAATCAATATAGTGAATTTGGAAAGTTAGGATGGACGAGTTTCCAAATAGGGGCTTCGATCGGAGGAACGCTGCATGTCGGCAAGATGCCTTTTCAATATGCGGTATCGGTCGTGAACGGCAACGGTAAGAACCAGGTCTCGGATAGCGATAACGGGAAGCAGTATATGACGCGATTGGTATTTGGCCTGTCCAAAAAATACGGTGTGAATATTGGGTTGAATGGTGGTGTGGGTGAGGTGATTAAGAAGAGTGTCTATGCATGGGGAGCGGATATCGTCGGTAATGTGCCGTTTTCGGCCAAGTGGAACCTGGACCTTCAGCTAGAGGGTAAACAGGCGACCAATCATGCGCTATATAAAACTATTCCAGAACAAGATAGGCCTGCTGATATCAATAGCTACCTCGTGCGGGGATTTTACTTTTTGCCCAATCTACGTTATCAGATACGGCACAAAAATCTGGGGTCGATTGAAGCATCGTGCCGGTATGAATATTTGGATAGGAGCTTTAGTAGGGACTCTAATCCCAGGCAGACGATTACACCAATGTTAGGACTGGAGTTCTTAAAAGATTATGGGGCGAGGATACAATTGGGGATGCAGATGGACCGCTACAAGCATCAGATTGCTAATACGACTACGCACAATGGTAACTTATTTATCATACAGGTGCAAAGTCGTCTTTAATGGACAGAATAAATAAATCGAAGGTGTCTAAAAAGCTTAATTTATCGTCTTTGCGAGAGGTGAGTTTTTTAACAAACACAGAGGAAGTTTGATGAAGGTAGAGGTAACGTCACCCTGAGTGTAGCGGAGCGGAATCGAACGGGTCTATCAACTGTATAGGGGTGTTTATATAGCTTCTAGATACCTCGACTACGCTCGGTATGACGAGATAGTTTACAAACTGTTGCCACACCATTCCCGATTTTCGGGACAGGCTGTTCCTCAGGTTCGTAATGACGGCGCTTTGTTGTTCTTTAGACACGTTCATGAAATAATTTACATATGAAAGAAATAAATCTTAAAAAAACGGGGATCACCTTCTTAATCGCTTTGTCACTATGGTTTATCCCTCCACCAGAGGGAGTGACCCCCGAGGCCTGGCATCTGTTTGCCATATTTGCCTCTACTATCCTCGGTATTATTCTTAAAGCAGCCCCTATGGGGACGATGTGTATGATGGCCATTGGTTTTACCGCATTGACTCAGGTGCTTGCGCCAGGAAATCCGAGTGCTTCTATCGTGAAAGCGCTGAGCGGTTTTGGTGATAAGGTGATTTGGCTGATCGGTATCTCGTTCTTTATCGCGCGGGGCTTTATAAAAACGGGGTTGGGAAATCGCATTGCTTTTTTGTTTATCAAGATCTTTGGGAAAAGTTCGCTCGGACTGGCCTATGGACTGGGATTGGCTGATATGTGCCTGGCACCAGCGATACCGAGCAATACAGCCCGTGGTGGAGGGATCATATATCCGATCATGAAATCGATGGCGATGAGCTTTGGTTCTGTCCCTGATGATCCGAAGACGCATCGTAAGCTGGGGTCTTTCTTGACGCTCAATAGTTATTATATGAACCTGATTACCTCGTCCATGTTCTTGACCGGGACGGCAAGTAATCCGATGTGTCAAAAGTTTGCCGCCAATCTTGGGGTCGATATCACCTGGATGTCCTGGGCAGCAGCGGGGTTTGTACCTGGTCTTGCCGCATTTTTTATCGTACCACTGGTGATGTATAAAATATATCCGCCAGAGTTGAAAAAGACGGGCGATGCGCCTAAGATGGCTGCGGAGAAACTGAAGGAGATGGGGCCGATGAAAGTCAATGAATGGCTGATGTTGCTGGCTTTTTTCGTGTTACTGGCACTATGGATCTTTGGTGGCGCACTTTCTATTGACGCGACGACGACGGCTTTTATCGGGCTGACCCTGTTGTTACTTACCTCGGTACTGACCTGGGAAGATGTGAAGGCCGAGAAGGGAGCCTGGGATACGATTGTATGGTTTGCCGTTTTGGTGATGATGGCCAGTTCGCTCAATGAACTCGGCTTTATAGGTTGGTTCAGTAATCTGGTGAAGGTACAGATAGGAGGACTGAGTTGGACGGTCGCTTTCCCTGTTATTATATTGGTCTACTTTTTTAGTCACTATATTTTTGCAAGTGCAACGGCACATGTGGCAGCGATGTATGCCGCACTATTGAGTGTAGGGATATCCTTGGGGATTCCAGGTATGCTGTTGGCCATGATGCTAGGTTTTATGGGCTCTATCTACGGGGTATTGACGCATTATGGACACGGTCCCGCTCCGGTATATTTTGGTAGCGGTTATGTCGAGCTCAAAGCCTGGTGGTTACGGGGGCTAGAGATAGGGGTGCTTCTATTGGTGATTTACATGGCTGTAGGTGGACTATGGATGAAAGTAATTGGTTATTATTAAAATATGTAAGGCGATGTTGACAACATTATCTCGTAAAATGCTTCTATGTCTGACAGGGCTGTTTCTAGGTTTCTTTCTAATCATACATTTATTGGGAAACCTACAGTTGTTCCTGCCCGAAGAAGAGGCTAGACTTCAGTTTAATTGGTATTCTCATTTTCTATCAGGCAACGCGCTGATAAAGATGGTTTCCTATGTGCTTTATCTTAGTATTATCGTGCATGTGGTAGATGCACTGATTATTACCTCGAAAAATAAAAAGGCCGCTAAGCCTTACCAAAAGGATAACAGAGGGCGCGCCAGTAAATGGTACAGCCGCAATATGGGCGTATTGGGGACGCTTATATTGATCTTTTTGGTTATTCATTTTCAGAATTTTTGGTACGTCTATAAATTTGGTACACTACCATTAGATGGCAATGGGAATAAAGATCTCTACCAGTTGGTGGTCACTACATTTCAGGAATGGTGGTATGTCGTTATTTATGTGCTGTCGATGGTGGCATTGTGCTATCACTTGATACATGGTGTACATAGTGCTATACGTACTTTGGGGGTATTTCACCCCAAATATGTACGCTGGATAAAGGTCATAGGTACGGTATATGCCATTGTCGTGTGTGTGGGATTTGCGCTGATGCCTATTTACGTATATATCACTAGGGGTTAAACTTAAGATTGAATAGAATGAACTTAGATGCTAAGATCCCTGAAGGTTTATTGGAACAAAAATGGGAGAATTTTAAGAAAACGGCTAAGTTGGTCAATCCAGCAAACCGTAAGAAATTGGAGGTTATTGTCGTTGGTACTGGACTGGCGGGAAGCTCGATCGCTGCTTCACTGGCGGAGATGGGGTATCAGGTCAAATCTTTTTGTTTTCAGGATAGTCCAAGGCGGGCACACTCCGTGGCAGCTCAAGGAGGCGTGAATGCGGCAAAAAATTATAAAAATGACGGTGATAGTGTGTACCGTATGTTTGTGGATACGCTAAAAGGAGGCGATTTTAGAGCGCGCGAAGCGAATGTGTACCGTATGGCGGAGTGCTCGCTGAATCTGATCGATCAGGCGGTGGCGCAAGGGGTTCCCTTTGGACGCGAATATGGGGGATACCTTAATAACCGCTCTTTTGGGGGAGTGCAGGTGAGCCGTACTTTTTATGCACGCGGACAGACTGGCCAACAGTTGCTTTTGGGCGCTTATCAGGCCTTGATGCGCCAAGTGGGAAAAGGAACCGTCAAGCTGTACTCGAGACACGAGATGCTGGATCTGGTGATGATTGATGGCAAAGCCAGAGGTATTATTGTCCGTAATCTCGATACCGGAGCCTTGGAAAGACATGCCGGACACGCGGTTATCTTGGCGACGGGAGGCTATGGAAAGATCTATTACCTGTCGACATTGGCTATGGGATGTAACGGGTCGGCGATCTGGCGGGCGCACAAAAAAGGTGCCCTGATGGCCAGCCCGAGCTGGATACAGATACATCCGACGTCTTTGCCGCAGTCCGGAGATTACCAATCGAAGCTGACACTGATGTCTGAATCGTTACGTAATGATGGCCGGATATGGGTGCCTACTAAAACGGATGAAACGAGAAAACCGAATGATATCCCAGAAAATGAACGGGATTACTATTTAGAAAGAAGATACCCTGCATTTGGAAACCTAGCACCAAGGGATATCTCTTCTAGAGCTGCGAAAGAACGGATCGATGCTGGTTTTGGTATAGGTCCGCTTAAGAATGCGGTGTATCTTGATTTTGCGAAAGCGATCAAAGAGCAAGGACGGGGCAAGATTGAAGAAAAATATGGTAACCTGTTTGATATGTACCGCAAGATTACGGGGTTCGATGCTTACGAAGAACCGATGATGATCTCGCCGTCTGCACACTTTTCTATGGGTGGGCTGTGGGTAGACTATGAGTTGATGACCACGGTGCCAGGGTTATTTGCATTGGGGGAGGCGAATTTTGCGGATCATGGGGCCAATAGGTTGGGAGCCAATTCATTGTTGCAGGCTTCGGTAGATGGATACTTTATCGCGCCATATACGGTGGCCAATTATCTGTCGGGAGATATACACACTGGAAAGATTGATGATCAGCACCCGGAGTTTGATAAGGCGCAGGCTGCGGTAGAGGCTAACTTGAAGAAGCTATTGGATATAGGAGGAAATAAGACGGTAGACTATTACCATAAGACATTGGGCAAGATTCTCTATGACTATTGCGGGCTGGCCCGAAATGAAGCGGGGTTGAAGGGGGCCATCACAGAGATTAGAAAGCTGAGGGAGGACTTTTATAAAAATGTCAAGATACCTGGCGATACGAAGGCTATGAATAGCGAGTTGGAAAAGGCGGGACGGGTAGCCGATTATCTCGAGATAGGTGAGCTGATGTGCTTTGATGCGCTGACTAGGAATGAGTCCTGTGGTGCTCATTTTAGAGAGGAATATCAAACAGCGGAAGGCGAGGCTATGCGTAACGACGAAGAGTTCCAGTTTATCTCGGCCTGGGAATGGGCAGGAGCTGGGGCTGATCCGGTTCTTCATAAAGAAGAGCTCAAGTTTGAAGTATTAAAGCCTATTGTGCGCAGTTATAAATAAAATAAAAAGTCAGACCGATCTGTCAATAGACAGCTCAGAAAGGAATTGTATATATGAAGTTAAATCTTAAAGTTTGGCGTCAAAAGGACCGGGAAACACAAGGTAAATTGGTCGATTATATTTTAGAGGATCTGAATCCACACATGTCATTCCTGGAAATGTTGGATACCTTGAATGAAAAGCTGATACTGACCGGTGATGAGCCTGTCGAATTTGATCACGATTGTAGGGAAGGGATATGTGGGCAATGTGGAATGATGATAAACGGTATTGCGCATGGGCCATTGCAGAATACGACAACATGCCAATTGCATCTCCGATCTTTTACCGACAATGAAACTATTTTTATAGAGCCTTTTAGATCGCAGGCTTTCCCAATAAAGAAGGACCTGCGTGTAGATCGTTCGGCATTTGACCGGATTATTTCAAGTGGTGGGTTTGTGTCTACAAATACGGGGCAAGCGCCCGATGCGCATGCACTGCCAATCAGTCATCAGGTTACAGAGGATGCTTTTGATGCAGCGGCTTGTATAGGATGTGGTGCCTGTGTTGCTACCTGCAAAAATAGTAGTGCAGCGCTGTTTACGTCAGCAAAAATAAACCATCTGGTACTGCTCCCGCAAGGGAAAGAGGAAAGGCAGGAAAGGGTGATCCGGATGGTCGAGCAAATGGATGCAGAGGAGTTTGGACACTGCTCGAATACGGAAGCATGTGAGGTGGAATGTCCACAGGGTATATCGGTTCTGAACATCGCACGGATGAACTATGAATATAACAGGGCACGCACTCGGAGAAAGTAAAGAGCTAAGGGAGTAATTTGTAAAAAGAGGAAGGTGACTTACATCGCTTTCCTCTTTTTTTGTAGCTTTCCAACGCACAGAAATCTACGTATTAAACATGTATAATTTTGAAAATCTAATTCAACTCTTTGGGATATCAGGAGGTTTTATGTTTTGAAATAAAGGTTTTCAAACGGGGAGAATGAAAACCTTTAGTAACCAATTATAAACCTAAATTATGATGATACAAATATAGTGTATTTATTACACTAAATAAAATATATTTTTATTTTTTTTTAAAATGACTTACCGTTTACAGTCGGCTAGCCAACCTCTACCGTCTTTTGTAAAGGCTATGGATAGTTTTGACGCCGTTACGGTGATGGTCCCTATTCCATTATCACTGAACATAATGGTATTGTTGTCCCCTTTTTTCATAGTGATATCCTTGATGGTCGGAATTCCATTTGAAAAATTGAACGAGTAGTTGTCACCCACTTTGGTGACTGTCACTGACCCATTGGTCGATGGAACATCGGTGTCACCATCCTGGGTGCTTTTAAAGGAGATTGTACCTTCGTACTTGCCGATAAATAGGTCATTGTCCGCAGGGTCATCATCTTTGCTGCAAGATGTTAAAGTAAATACGGCCATGAACAGTAGGCTCAAGATTTTAATTGTCGTTTTCATATGTGTGTAATTTAGTTGTACGTTATAATACTCATATCACACGCATAGGACAAGCGACCTGCCATTAGGTTCACATAGATGTTGATATTAACATATAATTAACGAAATTTTATTTCTTTTCGGTAAACCATGAAGGTGTTGGAACCTGTCAACAGTTCTTCTACTTAGAATCCAGTGCTTTCTGTCCGTTGATTTTATCTTGTATCTCGCGCTCGACAGTGATCTTGATTACACGAAGTAAGATCAATGCCACAGCGATAATAGCTAGGAAAGGAAAGATGATGCCGATCAGTAAAGCCAATATTAAAGGAATACTTAACCATTGCTTGCCTTCGTTGGAAGATACCGTCAGTTTGCTTTCTTGTACAGCTTTGAAAATGTGCTGTACGCCGCTTGTTATATTTTCATTGTTGAAATCGAATGTTGTTTTAGTAGCCATGTCTTTTGTTGTTTTAGTGTTTGTATAGCTCAAAGGTAATAGGAAGGATAAAAATAGGCTACCATAAATAGGTTAGGCTGGTAAGGGACTCGGTAAAAATGGAATAATGGTCGGTAAACGACCCCACATTATTGCTTAAAAATTAGTAACTTCGATTAATTTTATAATATAGATATTTCAACATTTTGAGATTTGACGAATTTGGCTTCATCCCTACATTGGAAGAAGGGCTCGACACCATGGGCTTTGTAGAAGCGACCCCTATACAAGAACAGACCATACCGGTTATCTTGGACAATAATGATTTAATTGCTTGTGCACAGACGGGCACGGGAAAGACCGCGGCATATCTGCTCCCTATCCTACATAAAAATGGGAAGGAGCCTAAAGAACGTGTGGATACTATTATATTGGTGCCAACAAGGGAACTTGCTCTGCAGATCGATCAGCAGGTGATGGGCTTGGGGTATTTTACGGGCGCTACTTCTATTGCGGTGTATGGTGGAGGAGATGGTATGGGCTATGAGCAACAAAAGAGAGCTATCCGGGAGGGAGCTAATATTGTTGTAGCTACCCCTGGTCGGTTGATCAGTCATATGAGCTCGGGTAAGTTTGATTTTAGCCACTTAAAACATCTTATCCTTGATGAGGCAGACACGATGTTGGATATGGGATTTTATGATGATATTATCCGCATCATCAGTTACTTGCCTCAAAAGAGACAAACGCTGCTGTTTTCGGCTACTATGCCTACCAAAATCCGAGGATTGGCTAAGAAAATCCTGAATAATCCAAAAGAAATAAATATCGCAATCTCTAAACCTTCGGAAGGAATCGATCAGCATGCATATCTTGTATATGATGAGCACAAGAATGCGCTGTTGCAGCATATTCTGAGAGATCCGAAATATAGTACCGCAATTGTATTTGCATCTAAAAAGGAAATTGTCAAAACACTGGCGCGCGACCTGAATAAAAGTGGTCTTGCTGTCGAAGGATTCCACTCGGATCTGAACCAATCGGAACGGGAAGATATCATGAGTCGATTTAGGGCTAAAAAAATAAACGTTTTAATCGGTACGGATGTGATTTCTAGAGGTATCGATATTGTGGGGATCAGTCTGGTGGTCAATTATGATGTACCTCCAGATCCAGAGGATTATGTGCATAGGGTCGGACGTACTGCGCGTGCTGCGACCACGGGGACAGCAATTACTTTTATAAATGTCAAAGACCAGGGTAAGTTTGCGCTTATTGAAAAGCTGGTGGAATATGAAATCCGTAAAGAGACATTGCCTGAAGGATTTGCAGAAGGACCTGCGTACGAACCTCGATTGAAGAGCAATAACAAGAAAAAACGGAAGCCGTTTAATAAAAAAGGTAATTTTAACAAACCCAAAAAGGCTTCTTCCTCTTCTTAATAAAAAGGTGTACATGATTTCGTTTGCAAATGCTAAAATCAATTTAGGACTTCTCGTCACTGAAAAAAGACGGGATGGGTACCATAATATAGAGACGGTTTTTGTGCCAGTCAAATTGTATGACGTGATTGAACTCACGGCTGCTGAAGAGGTGACATTTCGGGTCGATGGTCTCTCGATTCCGGGGGGAGGAAGTAACCTTTGTGAAAAAGCTTTTCAGATGCTGGCCGCAGATTATGCTATAGCTCCTGTGAATATCCATCTTTTGAAGAATGTACCGATAGGAGCAGGATTAGGAGGGGGCTCTTCGGATGCCGCTTATGTGTTGAAGATGTTGAATGAATGGAACAAGTTGGGGCTTACTAACGAACAGCTCAAGCCTTACGCAGAGCGATTGGGCGCAGACTGTGCCTTCTTCCTGGAAAATAAACCTGTGTTTGCTTCGGGAATAGGGGCTACATTTGAGGATATAGCGCTAGATCTGTCCGACTATTTTATTGCTATTATAAAACCCGATATCCATATTTCTACGGTAGAAGCCTACCAATGTGTAATGCCACAGACTCCGGCTTTAGATCTGAAGAGAGCAATCCAATTGCCTATGCAAGAATGGAAATATCATCTGGTCAATGATTTTGAAATCGGTGTTTTTGAGCGATATCCTAAAATCGAAAAGATAAAGCATGCGCTTTATGAAAAAGGAGCGATCTATGCGGCTATGTCGGGGTCGGGATCGGCTGTGTATGGTATTTTTGCCGAGGCAGTGGATCTGGACGAGTTAAAGGCTTTGGGAATGGTGTACTATCCTGTGGATCTATAGTACACCATTGTCCGCTAAATATCGCCTGTGGCTAGGCTTTCAGTAGTGTAGCCACCAAGTTACGCTCACTGATCGGCTTATTGATGACTCCATCAAAGTGATGCTTTTGATTGGATTTTCCTTCTAAGAGCATATTTTCTGCCGTACATACAAACACTTTTGTTTGCGCCATTTTTTCTGTTGATCGGATCTTATTCAATATCTCCCAACCATCCAATTCGGGCATGATCAAATCGGTGACGACAATGTCTACCGGATTTGATGCAAGGTAAGCCCAAGCCTGTTGGCTGTTGTCAAATAAACGTACATTCTTATTGTCGTTGAACAATTGCTGTACAAAGAACAGGCCGATGCGGCTGTCGTCGATAAAAACAATTTTCAGGTCTTTTGGGAGATCTGCTACAGTCAGTTGTTGTGATTCGCTGGCTTCGATCAGGCTTTTTTCTATAGGTAATTCAAAGGTGAATGTCGTGCCCTTGCCTACTTCGCTGAAAAAGGTTATGGAGCTCTTTATCTGCTCGCTCAATATTTTTGAGATATAAAGACCTAAACCAAAACCGCCTGATTTATTCTTGTTGTCTGCGATGTAATACTTACGGAATACCTGGTCTTTTTTACCCTCTGTAATACCTATACCCGTGTCTACAACACGGATTACAATCCGTTGCTTGTCGCCTGTTTTCTTGACCTCGGAGATAATGGTTATAGATCCCTTTTGCGTGTATTTGATCGCATTGGAAATGAGGTTTGAAAGTACCTGCTTGAAACGGAAAGCATTGCCCCAAATCATCAATTGCGGAGTGATCTTATTGACGTTGATTAACGCTAGCTTCTTTGTCTCTGCTTGGTACAAATGTAGGTTTATACTGTCTTCTATCAGTTTGAAGGGGGATATGTAGTCAAATTTGATGTCCAACGAACCTGCTTCCAATTTACTTAGATTTAGGATGTCATTGACGGTGCTATTGATGACATTGATATCGTTGTCTATGGTCTGTATAATCTCTTTGTCGATGGTCTTTGCATCGTTGTTGTTTTTAAGTAGGCTGACTACGCCTTGTAAAGATACTAGCGGAGTACGTACTTCGTGACTGATATTGGCCAGGACATTTGTTTTTTCTTCAGCAATCTTGGAGGCGTATTCTTTTTCATCCAATAGTTTACGCTCGTAGGAAGCTACCTGATATTGGTAATAGGTCAAAAAGATAATCATCAGTAGCATAATAGATAGTGCTATTATCAATTGATTACCGAAAGCGGTAGAGTTTTCTTTGTACAATGCAAAGTCTTGTTCTTCGGCCTGGCGGATGCCATCTAGCTCGATTTGTCTTAGGTTTTCAATGCCTATCTTCAAATTGTTCAATAAACTGTAATTGGAGGTAATAAGCTCCTTCTCAGCCTGTTGTAGCTTACCGAATACCGCACGGAGGTCGCGGAGGTTGTTTCTATAGATTCTTTCATTGGTCGAAATCAGTTGGTCTATATTACGTTGGACCAGGTCAATCTGATTTACATTCAGTACTTCGTTGCTCTTTTGATTGACCAAGGTGTCGTTTTTAGCTTTGAATATTCGATTGAATAAAGCCTCTTTCTTTTTGACTACGGTGTCCTGCTCTTCGGCCAGTTTGAGTGTGTCTCTAAGTATTTTGCTGATAACAGACTCGGATTCTGTAATTCGTGGTTTTTGAGTCGTTACATTGTTTTTGGAAGAAAGGGTTTGTAAAGAATCTTGCGCATAGTAGACGATATCGTCTACCTGTTTTTTAAGCAGGGCGTACTGCAAAGCCAAATTTCCTTGTGCTAGGTTGTTGACGGTGCCGTTTTTCATAGGGTTGCTCTTGATAGGGAGCGCGGCCAACGAGTCGACCACCATTTTTATGGTATCTAGTTTGTTGCGGTATCCTGTAAAATCATTCTCGTCAAAGTTGACCGTGTATAACCTGAATAAGTTGTCGGCCTCGCTAAATGTAGAAAATAGTTTGTATAATGCAGGAGACTGTAGGTTTCCAGAAGAATAAGCTGCATTGAGCCTGCTTTCTACTTTTTTATATTGTAAGTATTGATAGATAAAAATCGTACTTAGTATAGCGAATGATAGGATAAGGCTGAATAATACTATTCTCCTTAAAGTTAAATTTGATTTGTCTGACACGGACTAAGTTTTTTTGCACTATAAAAAAATGTTGGAATTAAACGATTAATATAGTGTGTGTTAATTGTTGATTTTTGTTGGGGCAAATGTAACAAAAGTAACTGAGTAAATTAAGTGCACTGATTATATTTGTGCAAATATGAAATATTTTTTACATATGGAATGGATTTATGACGCGTGGCCTTGGTATGTAGGAGGCCCTTTGGTAGCATTGATTATGCTGGCATTGATTTACTTGGGAAAGAGCTTTGGGTTCTCTTCAAATTTTAGGACAATGTGTGCGATGGCGGGAGCGGGTAAGTCCTGTAGCTTTTTTGACTTCGATTGGCGGACCCAACGTTGGAATTTACTGTTTCTTGTGGGGTCCGTAGTGGGAGGCTACGTCTCTGTACACTATTTGTCGGACAATCAGGTTCCTGCAATCTCTACGGAAACAATCGCTCAGTTGAAGTCGATGAACTTTGAGAGTGCGGGTGCTGCTTATGTGCCAACAGAGATATATGGTGATATGTCCTTGTCGAATGTCTTGCTGTTGATTGTAGGCGGTCTATTGATCGGATTTGGGACGCGCTATGCGGGAGGATGTACATCGGGACATGCGATATCGGGTTTGAGTGACTTGCAGTTACCTTCTTTGATTGCAGTGATTGGTTTTTTTATTGGAGGCCTGTTGATGGTACATGCCTTGTTTCCATTGATATTTTAAGATTATGAGACAGCTTATATTTATAGTGTTGGGTGTTCTTTTCGGTGTTGTGATGTACAAGGCTGAGGCAGCTTCTTGGTTTAGGATTTATGAGATGTTCAACTTTCAGTCTTTCCATATGTATGGTTTTATGGGGAGCGCATTGGCTGTAGGGATCGTGGGGGTACAATGGATGAAACGCTCGGCCAGGAATGTGGACGGTGAGCGGGTCGCTGTAGCCCCTAAGCAAAAGTCTATAACGCGTTACCTGGTCGGTGGGATCTTCTTTGGATTGGGCTGGGCGCTGGTTGGAGCTTGTCCGGGACCTATGTTTGTACTATTGGGGGCAGGTGTATTGCCGATGCTCATAGTGATAGTGAGCGCTTTATTTGGTACCTTTATCTACGGTGTACTAAAAGATAAATTGCCGCACTAGAGACTAATATGCAGATAGAGGAAATTTTAGAGAACTATTACCCTGAAAAGTTTGAACCGGGACTTGTTCAAGAAATCGCTGATGTAGCACAGTTAAAGCATTTTCGGGCACAGGATATTCTGATTGATATGGGGCAGACTGTTACGGTTATGCCCATATTATTGGAAGGGGCTATTAAGATTATGCGGGACGATTATGATGAAGGCGAGCTGTTGCTGTATTTTTTGGAGAGAGGGGATACCTGTGCAATGACGATGGCTTGTTGTCTAGGAGATAAACGTAGTAATATTCGTGCTATAGGGGAGACTGATGGAATGGTACTCATGATTCCGGTACAGAAAATGGAGGATTGGCTGGCCAACTATCCTTCATGGCGGAATTATGTATTCGATAGCTATAATAATCGAATGGATGAGATGCTAGAGGCGATAGACAACTTGGCTTTCAAGGATATGTCGGGGAGGCTTAAATCTTATCTGTTGAATGTGGCTACAATCAATAAAGGAAAGGTGGTCAATAAGACCCATTTGGAGATTGCCAATGAGTTGAATACTTCGCGTGTAGT
>JBEBQJ010000119.1:0-15205 GCA_040395455.1 Sphingobacterium yanglingense
ACCTTTTCCATAAAATTCATAAGCTTTATTATCCAAATTATAACCTGATTTCACGACTTCTATGTCAGGTATAGGATAGTATTCGTGACAAGGCAACATGCTGTTTTTCAATGCTGCGTAATCCGTATAGTCATAAGTAGCTTGATACCATATCCCCCATCGAACCAAATCATATTTCCGTTGGTATTCTCCTAATAACTCCCGTCCTCTCTCCTTTTGAATCTCTTCTCTCAGCAAGTCCCAGTTCTTAAACTCATAGTTGGCCAATCCTGCTCTATTGCGAACCATATTCAAGTACTTGATAGCGTCGGTTGGGTTTCTAAGTTCCATGTAATTTTCAGCCTGCATCAATAAAGCATCCGCGTAGCGAAATACACGCTGA
The DNA here is from genome assembly GCA_040395455.1 of Sphingobacterium yanglingense. Classification (GTDB taxonomy): domain Bacteria; phylum Bacteroidota; class Bacteroidia; order Sphingobacteriales; family Sphingobacteriaceae; genus Sphingobacterium; species Sphingobacterium yanglingense_A. Next base: position 383 of record JBEBQJ010000119.1, read on the forward strand.
TTATTTCCGTCAGCAACATTATACATGTTATAAGTCCAGAATTTAGGTCCTAACCAAGGTCTTGTGGCCGTACTCTTAAATGCTATCCCTTTGTATTCCCAAGCCATATTCAGATTTGTTCTCAAATCATCACCACCCCGGCGCATCACACTTTGAAAAAAGAAATTATTAGGGCGAAGAGGCGACCATGTCGTAGAGGTAGAACCTAATTCAGGTATCTCTACCCCATCATAGATAGCACCTGTACTGCGTGTAGGCATACAGATAGCTCCTGAGTTTGTCGTCACCTGCAATCCTGTCTCAGAATAAGTAAATTGAACCTCAAAAATGGATTCTAGAATATTCTTATTTTTCAGCGCAATATCCGCCAACGGATATTTGTTGAAGTCTCCATAAATAGCTTCTACTTTACCCATAGCATCTCGGGCCACATCCCATTTCTTATTCCATTGTGCAAGCTTACCAACCAACATCCATCCCATAGCAGCTCCAGAGCGATTACCTGGTACATCATTGGTACGTACCTGTGCGAGGTGCGGGACATACTCTTGCAGTTCGGCAATCAAATAATCTCGAGTCGCTACCGCTGGCATTCTGCCCATTTTGGAGATCCGATCCAAGACCTCGGCATTAGCTACATCCTCCGTATAAAAAGGTACATCGCCAAATGTTGAGGTCAGGAACCAATAATAGTATGCACGCATCACCATCCCCTCGGCCAATAGCCTGTTTTTGGTTTCTTCGGGCAACGGCGAACGTTTGATCCCCGCTATAATCGAATTACAGTACATCACGCCTTGGTAACCTAGATTCCACATATTTTGTCCAAAACGAGGCAAAGCAGGCGATATATCCAATTGCGCGTCGAGCGTACCCGATGCGATATACATCAAGTCTGTAACACCTTCCGTCGCGATTAGATAGGTATATGAATAAAGCGATTTGAGAGGAATATATGTCGAGTTGAGACCAGAAATACACTGTGCCTCCGTTAAGTAATAATTATCCGTGTTGACAAAAGACGTAGGCTCTTCGTCTATAGAACACCCCGTCCAGAGTAAACTGCTAATAAAAAATATAAATAGACGTTTCATTTATAAACTTTTTGATTTAATACCTTATTTGAATACTGCCCACAATGGTTCTAGGCTTCGGATAAGCTCCAATGTCAACCCTTCTTAAAGTTGATGTATTACTCGAGGATGACACGTCCGGATCGAATCCATTGTACTTCTTCCACACGAATAGGTTTTCGCCAGCAAGCCCAAACTGTACATCTCTTAATTTATTGTTGGTTAATTTACCCAAGTCCCATGTATACCCTATCGAAACACTCTTAAGCCTCAAAAAACTAGCATCATAAACCATACGACTTGAAGCTATATTATCGACCGAACCAGCTCGAGGCAAATCGGAATTCGGGTTACGGACAGGATGCCAGCTATCTAGCATATAGGTGTATTGGTTGGCAAAATTGCTTCCATTCCCCATCCATTGCTCCGAAATATTATAGATTTTACCTCCCAACGAATAATTTAGAAATACGCCAAGTGTCCACTTATCGTACCTAAAGTTGTTTTGCAAGCCTCCGTGCACCAAGGGATCAGCATTTCCAAGATAAATAAGGTCATTTTCGTTAAATACCCCATCGTGATTAGAATCGATATACCTTGCCGACCCTAGACGATACTGTTGGGCAGAAGCAGAGACATAAGATTTTGTAATTTTATTCCTATCGATTTCTTCCTGTGACTTCCAAGTTCCTGCGTACTGGAATCCCCACAAAGCGTTCAATGGGTAGTCTTTCACATAGCCATACATCATATAACTGTTATTACCCGATGCCGAATATGCACTTACATAACCATAGTGACCGATATCATCTACCTTCTGCTTATTATGCGAGATGGAAAATGTACTTGACCAGGAGAATTTATCTTTTTGGATATTACGTGTCTCTATACTAAACTCGAGACCTCTATTAGAGGTTTTTCCGATATTTGCAAACCGAGTAGCATATCCAGTATGTCGAGGTGTCTGTACATCGAGCAAGAGATCCTTGGTATACGATAGATAAGCCTCAAACGTCATATTCACCCTATTATTGAATAGCGCCACATCTGCTGCAACGTTATACATATCGGTTTTTTCCCAAGACAGTTCTTCCGATGCTAAACGTGATGGATAAAAAGCTACAGGCTGTGAGCCATTAAAGAGGTAACCACTCGTAGAAGACGATAGAGCAGCTAATGACCTATAAGAAGATATTCCGTCATTACCCGTACGACCTCCACTAGCACGTATTGAAAAATCATTAATCCATTTTGAGTCTTTTAGAAAATCCTCATTGCTTACGGTCCATTTTAATGCGGCTGAAGGAAAGAACGCCCATTTTTCATTCTTTGCAAAGTTGGATGCTCCATCTCTACGCCCGGTCACGGTGAGATAATATTTGCTCTTATAATTGTAGTTGGCCCGTGCTAAATAGGACATTGATGTCTTACTCGTATTCCCTGACCCACCAACATAATTTTCCTTATCTGGAATCGCATTCATGTTATTCCAAAGAATGGCATCCGATTGGTACCCCTCTCCACGTAGCGTTAGGTTATCATCCGATATTTTCTGTCCAACAAAACCAGCTGTAAAATCTAAATGGTGTACATCATCCCATTTTTTCAGGTAGTTCAACGTAGTCTGACTCATCAGATTACTTTGTGTATACTCCCCTCTGTAGGCCATCCCTCCTTCATTATCCGCTTTAGCAGGTAGACTTCCCGGTTCATATTGAAAGGTATGCCGTCCATAAGAATAGTAGGTCAACTGAGAGTTTACCTTTAGGTTCTTTATCGGCTCTATTTCAATATACCCTGTATTCGTAATACCATCATGCTTGATGTTATTAATCATTTCCGAATCCAAGATTGAGCGAGGCGAATTAAACTTTTGCCCAGAATACCAAAGATCATTAAAATTGTCATAGACCTTTATCATCGGGTTCAAATAAATGGCTCCACTCCACCAATTTGTACCACCTATAGTAACCAAGTTTTTATTCTCATCTCGCTTTGTATAGCTATATTTCAAACCGACTTTCATCCATGGGAACAGTTGATAATCTAGATTCAAGCGTCCAGTAAAACGTCCTAATCCGCTTCTCTGTATAATACCTTGTGTATTGTCATAGGCTACTGAGGCATAATAACTACTTTTATTCCGACCTCCAGACAACGAAAGATTGTGTGTATGATAGGGAGCTATCCGCGTTATTTCATCCACCCAATCCGTGCCTTTGCCAAGTGCATAAGGGTCAGGATACGGATAAGCAGACATTGGGGAATTGATAGTAATATCACCATAGGGATCTGCTGATGTAAATAAAGCATAATCATTACGATACTGCGCATATTGCGAGGCATTCATAATGTCTAACTTTCTAGGTAGCTGCGACAAACCTGCCGTACTGCGCAACGTAATGTTATCTTTTCCTGACTTTCCTTGTTTAGTAGTCACAATGATAACACCATTACTACCACGCGTACCATATATCGCTGTAGCAGAGGCATCCTTCAAAACCGATATTGATTCTATATCGGAAGTATTTATATCTGTCAGACTACTTACCGCATCCATAACACCATCCACGACAATAAGAGGCTCATTGCTAGCCGTTATAGAACGGGTACCTCGTATGCGAATTGAAGTAGTGGCGCCAGGCTCACCTGTAGTAGCGGTAAATTCTGCTCCTGGCACACGTCCTTGTAAAGCCAAATCAACAGAAAGCACCGGAGCATCTTTAACATCCTCCATTTTAATATTGACTACTGACCCTGTTAAATCCTTTTTCTTAACTTGGCCATAACCAATAACAACGGCCTCTTCCATATCCGTAACTTTCTCCGTCAGCACCACTTGTAGCTCTGCCACGCTATTTACCTGGACTTCCTTCTTTTCGAACCCCAGCAAAGAAAACTCTAAAACAGTCGGAAGCACCACTTCTATGCTAAAAGCACCAGATTCATCCGTACGTGTTAATTTTCCGCTAGATTTTTCGCGTACAGTGACATTAGCCAATACAGCCCCTGTACTGAGTTTAGTAACTCCCTTTAAGATATGCTGCTGAATCGTCGCTGCTCCCCCACTTGACACCTTTTTTTCACTCTGCTCGTAGCGTGGCAATAATACGATACTGCGGTCCTTCCGTTTAAAATCCAGTTCATAAGGTACCAATAGCTGTCTAAGTAGTTCTAACGCTTCAATATCCACCAACTCCACATGGGCAATGGCACTATTAGGGAGTATCCCCTGCGCGTAGAATACGGTATAACCGCTACGTTTTTCAAAATCTTTCAATAGAGTGGCCAAGCGAACATTTTTCCCCTTTAGCGTAATCTTCTGTCCAAAGGTACTCGCACTAAGGTGCATGGAGGCTACTAAAATCAGAATCCATGTCAATTTCATATACAATGGAATTTTCAGTTTAGGTAAGTTAAAGGCATAGCCTGCCCCTAACCTTTTTTTTTCATACATTTGTTAATAGGTTGAGAGTAATAATACATTCAGTTTCAATCCAAAAAATGCCTTTGGCATATCCTGCAGGAACGGCTCCAACGTTCCTGCTTTTTTATATGCTAAGGCGACGTAGCATTATTTCATGACAGTTATCCTCCTTCCGTGCACTTTAAATGTTACTAGGTCGGTCCACTCTATTAATTGTAACAATTGTTCAAATTTTTCAAATCTTGATATGCTTCCCGAATATCTCACCTGAGATAGATCTCCTTCAAAATCGACCTCTACGTCATACCAGCGAGCTACCTCCTCCATGACATCGTATATTGAAACATTATCAAAAGCAAACTTGCCTGATCTCCAAGCTGTGCTATAGTACGGATCTACAACTTGTATTGTACTTGTACCTGTCGCTTGCGAATAAATAGCCTGCTGCGAAGGAACTAGCGTTTTTACTTTAGAAGCGCCTGCGTAGTGCATAGCTATACTTCCTTCTATCAGTGTAGTTTTGTAATGGTGCCCGTGCGTATTCACATTAAATTGAGTTCCTAGAACCTCTATTTTCTGCTTTCCACTTACGACATAAAAAGGAACGGGCACCTCTGCATTTTTATATTTAGCTACTTCAAAATATGCTTCTCCCTCTAACTCTATTGTTCTGTTGTCCTTAGCAAATTTTAACGGATACTTAAGTGTTGTAGCTGCATTCAACCAGACTCTAGACCCATCGGGTAAAGTCAAACTAAACTCTCCCCCTTTTGGGGTGACGATAGTATTATATAATTCTTTCTGAATAGCACTGTTATCATTGTAGGCATAGCTTATACTTCCATCTGCTTTTTTAAAAATATGCAGTCCCTTGTCGGCTATTACGGTATCTCCCATTATCTGGTCCAGCTCGATAAAACTGCCATCTTCAAACTGAATCCGCGCTTTATTACTTCCAGGAAGAATAACATGCTCTCCTTCCATTGCCACGCGCTCCCCTTCATCTTGACTCTCAACATACCACCAAAGACCACCTACGGCACCCAACAGAAGCAATACTGCTGCTACCGATATCTTGTACCAACTCTTTGTAAAATATTTCAGTTTAGGCGAAACATTCGGATTAATGCGTTCGTCATCATATATCTTTTGAAAAACACGAGACTTCACAGCTTCGTCTCCTATATAAAAAGCAGGTTCGAACTCTTTGTCCCATATCTCATCGAGCAACTGTTGCCCCTCTTCCGTTGCTAGGAATGTGCGTAATCGTGCCAAATCATCAATATCAATTGTTCCGGCTCGATATAGGCTTATCAATGTATATAATTCTTTATTGTCCAATCGTTGTCAATTTTATTCTATAAACGAAAGTCAAAAAGAAATGTACTAGTCCGAAGTACATTTTTTTCAAAAAAGAAACGGAAAAAATTAAAAAAGGAAAAAATAGATTTTCTGCAACTTAAGACGTACTAGTTTTGTTGCAACCTGGAGATGGTTTTTAACAGTATGGCGGGATATTCCCATACTTTCAGCAATTTCTTGTTGCGGTTCTTCGTCTAATTTAAATCGACGATAAATTTCTTGTTGCTGTGGTGGCAACGTTGCTATGATTTGTTGAAGGATGCAATTTAGCTCTCCAAAGTCAATTTTTTGCTCTAAATAGAAAGATATTGAAGACCACTCCAAAGTAGCCTCCTTCACTTTCTTCGCTCCACTTATTTTCTTTCTAAAGAAGGATATACACAGACGCTTAGTAATAATGTACAAATAGGGATACAAATCCTGAGAGCTTCGAATTTTGTCACGGTGCAAAAACAGCAGTGTAAATGCCTCTTGTGTAATATCTTCAGCATCTTCTCTCTCTGTTCCTTTGCTTAGGGCATAACGGAATATGATGGGAAAATAAAAATCAAACGCTTTCTGAAAAGCCTTGGATTCCCCAAGCATAAATCGCTCAAATTCGACATCTTCTAAAATACCTCTCATTACTTCCATTATGTAATCTCAGCCGAGCTAGTGGTTGTACAAACTAAGTGAATTTGTATATCCTTCAGGTTATTTAATGGTTAACAAATTATTACGTCACTATTTCTTAACAGGACTAAACTGGTCTGTTATATACAAGTTGATATTGTCGATAAAAAACCTATTAGCAGGTTGCTCTTTATCTTCGCCACTTACAAATTGTAATTGAATCGTGGAAGACGTAGGATTAAGACTTGGTTTTTTCACGACAAAAGAAAAGCGGGCACCTTCCCACATATTATTTAATAATAGTGCAGATTGATAATCATAATAGCCTAAAGTAATCGTTTTACTGCTTTGACCATCTTCAAATTCGGCTCCATTCAACTTAATTGTAACCTTGTCTTTATCTTTAATCCCATCTTTCGAAACATACCCTATAGCATCGAAGGTTAATAACAATAAGCTATCTTTCTCCAATCCAGGAAATATAGGTGAAGACAAATCACCACCTACTTCAGCCGTTCCCAATAGCATATAGCCATTCATTCCCAAGGCTGTCGCTGTATTTGAGCTTGTCCAGCCAATCTGTTTCTGCGCTGTTGTCCATTGTGCCATAGCAGTTGCTTTACTCAAATCCAGAGGAGAACCTACACCATACTTTAACCAGGCAAAATTCTCCTCGACCCGTGTATTGTACCCTTGATTCAGGCGGATAAATACACCGGAATAAACATCATTATTATTGAGATTCAATACTCCTACGCGTTTTTTATAAGTCTTCTCCATAGGCTCCACATTCAAGATAATGCGAGATTTATTCGTACCCGGTATAGCCTCTACTTTCTCGACTTTTACCCAGTCTTTTACTTCATTCGTTTCGAACGACAGCTTCAATGCAGAGTTACTAATTGCATATAGTGTGTCTAAGCCTCCTTCGGCCCTCCACATAATCTGACCTACCTTGTCATCGAAACTTTCGGTCTCGGATATTTTTATTCCGTCTATAAGTCCCCCTTTTCCTTCATCCTTATTACAGGACAAAAGTGTGCAGGCCATACCGATAAAAACACAAAGTGGCGCAAAACGCACGCGTTTCCTATCCGTTATTTTTAAAGTATTTGATTTCATATTTTTCGCTAATTTTCTGTCGAGTGGACCGCCCCAGTAGTCAGAAATTAGTAAAAACACAAAATTATCCTTTTTAATCGAAGCCTAAGTTAAGTTAATATGAATTTTTCAACTTCGCACCCTAGCCTCTAAAGTAAATACATGATTTAAAAAAGGTTTAATTTGATTACTTAATGTTTATTTGAGTCTAAAGTAACACTTAATAACAAAAATCGCAAATAAAGTTTTTGCGAAGCGGCATCATTTAAAATAAACTATGGCTCTAAGTAATTCTACAAATTACTTTTCATTGTGATATAGAAACGAAAACATTCATTTAGGTGGAGAATATTTTGTTTGATACTCTGTGGGGTAGTAACAGAATTGAGGCGATTGTCCAGATAAGCGACACATTCAGATATAATCTCAAATAGCTGCGGGTTGGCAGTTAACAATCCTGCTTCAACTTCATTGATATCCAACCGACCTACACCATCAAATATCAGTTGAGCATACCCCTTAGGCTCAGGAAATAGTTTAGAAAGGGTAAGGTAATACGCCAAAAGCAAAGGAGCCGACTGATCAAGCACCTGATAAGTATAACCATGTTCCTGTTGACACAAGTAAATCGCTCGCTCTAGGTCACCGAAGCTCCCGTTTTGATGTGTCAACAGGTCGCATTTATTCTTTGTTTCTATGATGGAATTGGTAATAGCTTCCTCTCTCATAAGGAATATAATGTTTGAATCAAAGAATATGCTCATGGTACTCTGCTGTGTTTGCGTGTAAACTACTGACTATTTTGTGCATAAGCAGTTGTAGTCCGATTACGACGCCAAAAGTAAGAAGACAACTTCTACTTTAATTACGGGAAACCGTAAAGCATATTTTTTTCTTAAATCAAACCTATATCTTTACAATAGGCAATTAACTGCTCATTTTTAGAAAAGCCTAGCAAATCCTTCATCAAACCTAAGCGTTTTTCTATACTACTCAAGCCAGAAGGTCTTATATCGCGTTCTTGCAGGTAATGGGGAATATTTTTCTGTAAAACACCCTCGGCCAATAGGGAAACGATATTGAGGTCCAAAGTACTGAAATCATGAGAGTTTCGGCTACGTATAGCTTGCTTTATATCTGGAGATTGGTACCTACGATTATCAAATATAGTATGAAGCGCCTCTCTTAAATGTTGTGCATCTCTCCGTGCTTTACGAACATAGCCCTGTATTTCATATTTATTGAAGAGTTCCTCGATTACGCTACTACGATTTTCGGCAGAGAATACAATTATCTTGATATTAGGCTGCGCATTTCGCACCTCTTTAATCAATTCCATACCGCTACCAATACGTTGTTGATTGTAATCATCCTCAAACGATAGGTCAGTAATCAGCAAATCATAAGGATCATCATCTCGAAGAGCGTTACGTACCCAGTTCAACGCATCATCACAATAATAGACATACTTTGTATCTAATATCCCCACTTCTTGAAGTGTTTTTTGAACGGAAATATTTGCAATTTCGTGATCCTCTGCAATAAGTACTTTTTTAAACATAATGATTGTCTTTTCAAAGGGTAGGAATCGAAATGTGAACTTTCAGTCCTCCACCTACCTCACTAACAAATTTAATATTGCCATTTATATTTTCCATACGGGTTCCCGTACTGTTCAAACCATTCCCCTTAATGAAGTTGTCCGGCAGCCCTACTCCATTGTCAATATAATAGATATTCAACTTATTTCCCAGACGCTCAAAACGCACAACTACCCGATCCGCTTGACTGTGTTTCCTCATATTGACCATAAGCTCCTGAAGAACATGTTCTACTTCCGTTTTGATAGACGTAGCTATAGAATCCCATAAATCTGCCTCATTCCCTGCTATTATTACTTGTCGGCTATCCGTAACATAAGAACGGAGCAACTCGCCCAAGCATTCACTAAAAGTTTGCTTTGCATAAGGCGCTCCATCTTCTACTTCGTAAGAAATATCCCTAGACTTCTCATACATACTCTCCAATCGATCCAATATACCATCCCGATCGATATCTTCTCTATTCTCTATCTCAGTCATTACCCGATATAGCCCATTAGCCACCACATCATGTACTTTTCTAGAAGTCTTCAGTTGATTTTCTTTTATTCTATTATTCGTTTCCAGTAGAAGCCTTTGCTTACGTCGTTTATACCAAAAGAAACTAAAAACAGCAATCAATGTAAAAACAACCACAATTGCCCATGTCAAGATATGTTGCATAGTGATTCTATACTTCTTATCGTTGACCTCATTCTGGAGTTTTAAGTTATCCGCTTTGTTCTTCTCCACCTCGTACCGAATTAAAGCAAATTGATTTTTTGCTTTAGAACGAACAAGCTGTATACTGTCAGACAACTCTTTATAATCATTAAAATAAGCTTTAGATTTGACTGCTGGGCTAAAGGAAATCAGCTGCTGTAATGCGTCAAGCCTATCGTCAACACTATTAAGATCTATTGCTACATCGTATCTTTTCTGGGCATAATATAGAGCGGAGTCCAAGTTACGATCCGCGTAATAAAGAGATAAATGTGCTAAACTGGAATTTATTCCCCATTTGTCACCACTCGCCAAGCGAATCTTTAACGATGTATTCAAATCAGCGAGAGCATCATAATTTAAGTCACTTTTATTACGTTGGCTGGCATAATTTGTTAGTGCTCTAGCATAGTCCTTTTCATCCCTACTTTCTCCAGCCAAAATATATTTATAAATATTTAAGGCCTTTTTCTCTTCACCTACATTTGATAGCGTCCTCGCTTTATTGTTTAAAAAAACCTTGGTATCCATAGAATCTTGGGAATAATAAATAGCCCTATCATAAAATGAGATAGCTCTATGATGATCCTTTAGTTCATCGGTCACGTTACCAAGATTATTGTAATTAGAACTTAAATATACAGCATGGTTGGTATTATTGGTATCAAGATAGCTAAGCGCATCTAAAGACAACTCTTGTGAAGTCAAATAATCGCCTATTTCCCGAACAGTAATGGCCATTTGGATGAGACAGTTTGCCGCATTGAGACTATCCTCTGTATCTATAGCCATATTTTTTATATTTTCAAACTCAGCAAACGCGCTATCCAGCTTACCATCATCCAAATGATTAAAAGCACGTTTATACTGCACCGAAAAGTCTAGAATAGTTTTATCAACCTTCTTAACTTCCTTTTCAGAACATGAAAACAAGACAATAAGAAACAAAAATAGACCTGTTATCTTCAAAGCAAACAATTATGCCTTGAATCTACGAAAAAGTAAAATATAAGGCGGCATTGTGCCGCCTTATATTTTTATGCTGATCTCTTTATCGGCTTCGGAATCGGAGGTCTTACATCTCCCTTATCTCCACCTTTGCTACCATCCACTACAATATTTTCAATTGACTTATCCACTTTTGGGGTTGAATGTAATGACAAACTACTTGCCATAAATAATGCAATAATTAACTGCCACATAGGTCAAAAAATTAAAAAGTCTAAAAACAGGTAGGTCAAGCGCTCCATGCGCGTGATTACTACGATTGTCTTCAGAAGGCCTTCTGAATTTTTTGGGAAGTGGGACATATAGCACGGAAGACAAAAACTGCTTCCCAAACCGGCTAATATTTTCCGTCCTATATGTTTTTATATAATCGCAACAACAGTTGTCTACACTAGTACGGACTCGTTGTGTGTCGCGATTCTACAACACAAACATAAACCACATAACAAGCTAAATATCAAACAATTCCTTATTTTCCAATGCTTCCTACACTATTCCAATACAACCGCTCGCATTCCATAAATTCCAATAGAATGCGGCCAAATAAAAAACAGCGATACTTACGGGTTTCCGTAAATTCCGATATAGGAGGAGGTTAACTTTGTTATATGTTTGAGCTATTTAAAGAAGCAGTGAGATCTGCTTACCTAACGAAGAAGGATAATAGAGAGCTTCCATACGACGAACTGGAGAAGCCTTCGCCTGGAGATTTACGGAATCTCTTTCTCTTACTTATGGCTAAGGGATTGCCTAAGGAAGACAGGGAGACTTTTGTCCGTTTTTTTAAGTACAATGGAGAATACGCAGAGTTAGATACACATATCCGTAGATATGACTTAGACAAATTTAGACCCCTCCGAAACTATATCCTAGGTAATACAAACAAACCGTCAGAAGAAGTCGTAAAAATGCTGGCAATACTTATTGACTTTCAACCTAGACCTTACCGTCAATGGCGAGAAAAATACCTTGATGCATCACTTACGAAAAATGAAAACGGGAAAACTGAGCAAAAAAAAGATCATTATCTAACGCTAGAAGCAACACCTAGTTTAAGAAAGAAAACCTCCAAACCGTTACCTAGGTCGTCCAGCTCATCCCTCCGAAGTGGGCTCAAGCTATTGCTATCGCTAGGGATACTCTCGACCGTAGCAGCTGTGTTCATTGCGAGAGAATAATACATCGTTGCTACATGAGGCTTCATAAAAACCGTATTTCAACAGATTTGACCAAGAAGTATATCTTTGATTTAGGCCAAACAAAAAAGAAGGCCTCTCTTTCGATAGCCTTCTTCCTTTACTTATAATTACACGTATTTTTAAATACTATCTAAAACGGATAAACTATTTTTTACAATCTCAATAGCCTGTAATAATTCGTCTTTAGATATCACCAATGGAGGTGCAAACCTAATTTTATCCCCGTGGGTTGGCTTAGCCAACATTCCATTTTTCATCAATTCGATACAAAGATATTGTGCTGCATCAGGATTTGGGTGATTGATAACGACCGCGTTCAAAAGCCCCTTACCACGTACCTGTTTGATATATTTGTGATTTAGCTTCTCCAGCTCCGATCTAAACAATTGCCCCAGTTCCTCTGATTTCTCAGCCAGTTTTTCTTCCTTTAAAACCTCCAAAGCTGCAATTGCAACCGCACAAGCTAGTGGATTTCCACCATAAGTAGATCCGTGCTCACCTGCTTTGATGCAAAGCATAATCTCATTGTCTGCAAGAACAGCCGATATAGGCAATACGCCACCACTCAATGCTTTCCCCAAAATCAAGATATCCGCACGAACGCCTTCGTGATCACAAGCGAGCATCTTGCCTGTACGTGCCAACCCTGTCTGGATTTCATCCGCTATAAAAAGAACATTATGCTCTTTACATATCTTGTAGCTTGATGCAAGATAGCCAGCATCCGGCACATATACACCTGCCTCGCCTTGGATTGGCTCGACCAACATTGCAACCACATTAGGATCTTGGACGGCGCGTTCTAATGCCACCACATCATTGTAAGGTATAGTTACATAGCCAGAGACGAATGGGCCAAATCCAGTTCTAGCTGTGTCGTCCGTACTAAAAGAAATAACATTTATCGTGCGTCCATGAAAATTGCCCTCTACAGTAATGATCTTTGCCAATCCCGGCTCTACACCTTTCACCTCATATCCCCATTTACGCGCCAGTTTTAGCGCAGTCTCCACTGCTTCTACCCCCGTATTCATAGGCAATACCTTGTCATAACCAAAATAATCGGTTATATACCGTGTATAGCCTGCCATCTTATCACTATGAAAAGCACGTGAAGTAAGTGTCAATTGCTGCGCCTGCTCTGTCAAGGCATTAATAATCTTTGGATGACAGTGTCCCTGGTTTACAGCCGAATAACCTGATAAGAAATCAAAATACTCTTTTCCTTCTACATCCCATACCTTAGCACCCTGGCCTTTTGACAAAACCACAGGTAGGGGATGATAGTTGTGTGCTCCATGCTTTTCCTCAACCTCAATAAAAGAAGCTGTTTTTTCCGGAATTTGATAATTGTTGTACATAAGTTTATGCTTGTTTTACTTCCCCACTCTACTAAGTTGAGTCTAGTGGAGAGGTGAAAATTACTACTTTTCCAAAGCTATAAAAATATAACAGGACCTGAAAGCTCAAGTCAAAAATCAATAAAAGCTTAAATAAAAATAGATATACACAAAATTTATTCTAGCTAAAGAAAGAATTCTACGATAAAACTATTGCTTTCTAGAGCGCATTTCCAAGTTGACAATAATATCTCGTTTCTTACCTTCAATCAGGCCCAAGTCACCTGCTACAAACACACCTTTAGCACCCGTTACGCTATTCCGTATACCATATACTGTAGACTCATCTCCAGGATCTGTCGCCCCCTCATAACGATATAAGTAATCGATGACATAGCTCTCATCCTCATCCTGCAACTCATCAAAATGTACATTATAGTCTATTGAATATCCCTTTTCGCTTAGTTTGCGCAAAGCAATACTTGCAGATTCATAATTAAAAATAGTTTCCATCAAATTCTCCTTATGTTTTTACATTATCTTGTCACCTTTATAACAAACCACGACCGAATCTGTTTACCTATTTTGTATAAAAAAGTACTCCCCCTGCCCTATTTAACCCCAGGTTAATTTCGCTTTCAAAGCTCATTTGACCAATAATAGGGTAAAAAAAAGAAACGCCTTAGAACGGCTTAAAATAGAAATAGAGCAAGACACACTTTTTCGCACCCTAAAAAAACCTTACATTTTTTGAAAAAATGGCCGAAGAGTTTTAAAAAAAGACTTAGGCAACTTTCCGAAATGGCTTAGGCAACTTCGAAAAGTTGCCTAAGCGAGTTTGACAACGCAGAGGTAGCGCACAAAAATAAATCCAGAAGAAACAAATATTTCTATAGCGAATATTCATTTTCGTCAAAAAAACCAATTTTCCTGTCCTTCTCTTATCCCCCCCTCCAATTATACTACAATGCTATAGTTTGATTAAAACGTTTCATGCAGCAATTTATAAATACTAACTTTGCTCAACAAAAAACACAACATTATGGCGCATCCGATCCCTTCAACAGCAAGTACTCCAACTGAAGCTTTCTCCCGACTTTTGACCGTTATGAATACTTTACGGATAGATTGTCCTTGGGATAGAAAGCAAACCATGGAGAGCCTACGCCATCTAACCATTGAGGAAATGTACGAATTGGCCGATGCAATCCTAGATCAGGATATTGATGAAATAAAAAAGGAATTGGGAGATCTGATGATGCATTTGGTATTCTATGCCAAAATTGCGGAGGAACAGAATGCTTTCGACATCACCGAAGTGCTCAATAGCGTATGTGACAAACTGATACATCGTCACCCTCACATCTATGCCGATACTACAGTAAACAATGATGAAGA
>JBEBQJ010000120.1:0-14990 GCA_040395455.1 Sphingobacterium yanglingense
GCGGTGATACCCCAGAGGTTGAGATCCCTACAGAGAGCAAACCATCGCACAGCTCGGTAAAAACTGTTGCGGATGCGAATGGCGATAACAAGGCCCAGTCGGGAGAATTATTGACATACACGATTAAAATAGAAAATGACGGAGATGTCGATCTGAAGAATCTACTTGTCACAGATATGATTCCGGCTTATACAACTTACGAAGAAGGTACAGCTAGTAATGGTGCTGTCTTTAACAGTGGTAAGCTGACTTGGACAGTAGACGTACCATTTGGACAGGCACTTTCGTTGAGCTTCAAAGTAAAAGTCAATAGTGATTTGACGGAGGCAGCAGAGATTCGCAATATTGCGACGGTAGGAGATAAGGTTACACCTCCAGCTATAATTGAAACAGATAGATTTGCTCGTATCACCCTAGACAATAAACACGACTTAGGAGCTAGCAACGACTGTTTCGGTTTGAAGATTAATGATAAGATTACATATACCTTCACAGTCAAGAATACTGGTAATGTAGCGTTGAATAATTTAGATTTAACGAGCACATTGTCGCCTAGACTAGGAAATATTACTTCTACAGCTACAGGCAGTCTAGCTCCAGGAGCTACACGAGAATTTACAGCAGAGTATATCATCAATCAGGCTGATATTAACAGAGGTTTTGTAGCTGGTACAGCAAAAGTAATTGCTAATACGCCAGTTGGACAGATCACAGGAGCTGTAGGAGGCAAAGTAGAAGTTTCTTCAAATGAAGTGAAATTCACTATTTGTCAAATAGGTAAAGTAGCGATAGAGAAAAAGGTAGATAAACAAGAGGTGTCTACGGTTGGGGAAGAACTGTCCTATACCATCAAGGTAACGAATACAGGTAATATCGATTTAGAGGATGTTACAGTCGAAGATGCTATGTTGAGCTTTAGTGAAGTCATCAATTTGACTGTTGGAGAAGTTAAGACTTACCAGAAGAAATACGTAGTAACGTATAATGATTTATTGAAAGCATCAGTAGACAATAATGCATCAATAGATAATATTGCTTCGGCAACCTTAAAAACCGGTGAGAAAGTAACCGACAAGACATCGACTAAAATTACTTTCAGGCCAGAGATAAGTATCGTGAAGAGTGCGGATAAGAGTGTGATTACATTCTTAGGGGAACTCGTGAAGTATACCATTGAGGTAACGAATACGGGTACTGTCGATTTGATCAATGTGGTTGTCACGGACCCTATGTTCCCTAATTTTACAGGTACTGTAGGCAATCTTGCAAAGGGTGAGACCCGGAAGTTTGATCTTATATATGAGTCTGTATTGGCCGATATTATCCGACGGGAAATCAGAAATACAGCACATGTACAGGGCATGGTCGGCGGTGCTGTCAGATTACGCTCTTTCAACCCAGCTTCTGGAGTAATAGAGAAACTTTCCAATGAAGTGTTGGTCAAAGTGGTATTCAATAATGTCCTTGAAGTAACAAAAGATGCCGACAAGACTGAGGTGAATAAAGAGGGTGAGACTATTACCTACACTATCAAGGTAGCGAATAGAGGTAATTACGACCTTACTGATGTAGTGGTTAAAGATCCATTGACAGGTATGATGGAATCCATAGGAAATATGCCTATTGGAGCAGAGAAGACATTTAAGACCACTTATAAAGCGAGACGTTCTGATTTCGATAATGGAAAGATTGTTAATGAGGTGACTGTTACCGCCAAAGACATCACTGGTGGACACTTAGAAGAACGTGCAGAAAGAATAGTGGATATCGCGAAAATGCCTTTCTTCATCCCGAATGTGTTTACACCAAATGATGACGGTACGAATGATACGTTTGAGATTGAAGGAATAGAAGGGTTTGATCGTATAGAAGTAACTATCCTGAATCGTTGGGGTAATGAGGTCTACAGAAACAGCAATTATAAAAATGAGTGGACAGGACATGGCCTTAACGAGGGAACGTATTTCTATATCGTTAAAACGATAAAAGGAGCGAAAGAGGATCTGTATAAAGGTCATGTACTAATCAAAACACGCTAAAGCAGAAGGTCATGAACAAGAATAATATAAAGAAAAGATTTGTACTGTTACTGATGGCGGTAACCTGTTTTCTAACATCACAGGCACAACAGAATATACAATTTACACAGTATATATTCAACTCGTTGAGTGTAAATCCGGCCTATGCAGGGTATAAAGAAGAATGGTTCGCACAGGTCGGATTGAGAAGTCAATGGACGGGCTGGGATGGCGCTCCAAAAACCGGTAGTATTTCTATTGATGGGGTTTTGGACCCTGTCAGTAGAAGGCACGGTGTCGGTCTACAAATTACGGCAGACGGATTGGGGGCACAGACTGCGACCTCTATATACGCCAATTACGCGTTACGGTTACAAATCGATCCTGAGGATACAAAACGACTGAGTCTGGGCGTGGCTGCGGGTGTCACGCAGTATGGCCTAGATGGGGCTAAGCTTGATCCTGTGACTAAAAAGGATCAGGTTCTCCCAGATGGAAAACTTTCAACCTGGGTGCCTGATGTAAGATTAGGAGCATATTATACAACTCCAAAGATATATGCAGGTGTAGCAGTACACGACTTGTTCTCTAATGCTGTGGATAATGACGAATTTGTGTTCAACCAGAACTCGTTGGAAAGTCTTTACAAGAATGTGAGTCTATATGTTATTGCCGGAGGATTGATTTCGTTAGAAGAAGGATTGCATTTACGGCCAAGTCTTTTGGTGAAGGATGATTTCAAAGGCCCTACTTCACTGGATGTAAACGCAATGTTTATTTTTAATAATAAGTTTTGGATAGGCGGAGGGTATAGGACACGTGCTAAGGTCTTTGATAGAAAATATTACGATAACTCGCCAGCTAAGCTGAGTGCCCTCAATTCTGTACAGGGAATAGCACAGTTTTATGTAACACCGAAGTTCAGGATTGGTTACTCATACGATATTATGCTCAATAAGATGCAAGGGTTACAGAGTGGTACCCATGAAGTGACATTGGGTATTACATTCGATCGTCCGTTGAAACAGATATTAAGTCCAAGGTTCTTTTAAAACTTACTAAAATGAAATATAACCGTATATTTTTAAGCCACTATTTTGTCTTGGGACTAATGTTCCTTGCGACTACGGTTTGTGGACAGGAGCAACTCAGTTTACAAGCAAAGGCAGATTTACTTTTTGAGAAATATGAGTATTATAATGCTGCCCAGTTATATAGCAAATTGAGTGAGTCAAAAAAAGTCAAGACTAGGAATCTAGAACGTCTCGCGGAGAGCTATGCAAAGATTAATAATTACGATCTAGCAGAAAATTGGTATGCACGTGTTGCGCAAAGGCCCGATTATACCAAAAAATCTTTGTTGCAATATGCCAACGTGCTAAAAATGAATGGTAAGTATGCTGAAGCCAAAGCTATGTATAAAAGGTATATAGACGAGCAAGGCGATGACGATTTCGTAAAGATTGCGCTACAAGGAGCTGATTCTGCGATACGTTGGATTGCTAATCCTAAAAAAGTGGATATCTTACCATTTAGTGATGTCAATACGCGAGTTTCGGAGTTTTCGATGATTTCAACACCCACTAAATTGTATTATGCAGGTGAAACGACAGATTTATCTGTAGACAAGTCTGGTATGACTGGACAATCTTTCCTTCGACTGTTCTCACGGGATATTAAAGCTTCAGGCAAAGGTACGATTGTTACGGAAGGGAATATGAACCAAGCCAAATATCATGTGGGACCTGTTGCGAGCAATAGCACTGGAGACAAATTATATGTAACACGTACTAATCCGGAGAAGGAAGTGCAGAAATACCGTAAAGAAGGACAGCAATGGTCAAAGTCTACACTTGAATTAATGATTTATGAGCGAGTTGCTGAAGGATGGAGAGAAATCGCTTTTCCTTTTAATAATGTAAAAGAATATTCGTTAGGACATGCTGCCTGGAGTGAAGAAGAAAAAAGACTATATTTTGCTTCTGATATGCCAGGGGGACTTGGTGGAGTGGATATTTGGTACTCTGATTTGAAAGGTGATGGTACTTGGGGTGTTCCTATAAATGCCGGAGCAGAGGTTAATACGAAATATGATGAAATGTTTCCTATGATATTTGGTAATAGGCTCTATTTTTCAAGTAATGGCAAGCCTGGTATGGGCGGGCTCGATATCTTTGAGGCAGAGGTAAAGGACGGCAAGATTGCACAAGTGAAAAATATGGGATTCCCAATCAATAGTGCGTCGGATGATTTCGCCTATTTTGTTCAAGAGGATAATGAAAAGACTCAGAAAGGTTTTCTTTCTTCCAATAGAGCAGGAACCGTAGGTGGAGACGATATCTACCATTACGCCGCTAAAAAGCCAGTGTTTAAGATTGTTATTCATGGGAAGACATTTAATAAGAAATCTAAGGAACTTTTGGCAGAGACAAATGTGACGCTATATGGAGATAAGCGGGGCCTGTTAGCAAAAACGTTAAGTGATGCAAAAGCGGAGTTTACCTTCGATGCAGACAAGGATAAAAAATATAAAATTCTGGCTGAAAGATCTGGATTTCACGCAGATTCTGTTACTATATTGACAGTAGTGCCTAGAAGAGATACGGTATACGAAGTTGCTTTGTATTTAGAGCCAATAATGGAGGTAGGCCATAAGTTTGTGCTCGAGAATATTTATTACGATTTTGACAAGTACAACATTCGCAAAGATGCAGCTGTGATATTAGATCAGTTGGTTAGAACTATGCGTGACAACCCTACATTGCGTATTGAATTATCTAGTCACACAGATAGTAGGGGGACACATCGATACAATGACTTGCTTTCGCAACGGAGAGCTGAAAGCGCGGTCGATTATATCGTTTCTAGAGGGATAGAACGGGATAGGTTAGTAGCTAAAGGTTATGGGGAGCGACGTTTGGTCAATCAGTGTGCTGACGGTGTAAAATGTTCCGCAGCAGAGCATCAAGCGAACAGAAGAACCGAGGTAGAGATACTATCTTATTAGGTTCTATAACTAAGGGAGATATACCCATTTCTGGGTATTTTAAACAAAAGTAGCTGCTTTTGTAGCTATAGTTCTACAAATTAGTAGCTACTTTTGCTGATGTCATTTTCCTTTGAGTTATTTGTCTTGTAAAATCAATTACGGGACTAAAAGTGAAACTGTTATATTCTATCTGGATTAGTGCTTTTTTGCTGCTCATCTTTTGTAAAGAAACAAAAGGTGAAGAGAACCCCTATGAAGAATTAAGAGCTTTAAAAAGTGAATTTGTAGCCTTCAAAGCTTTCTCTATTTTACGGGTAGATCTGGATTTGCATGAAGCAGATTCTGTGCTTAAAAATATAGAATTCATACATAAGCTTGCTAAAGAAAAAAACGATAAGAACCTTACTTGTATATATTACGAGATATTAGGACATTACTTTTCTCTTCGTTATGATCGGGTCAATAGTTTGGCAACCATGAATCATGAAAAGGCAGTTCAATTTGCAAAGGATAATTCGTTGGACGAACAGCTTTTTCGACAAAAATTTAGCTTTGGGAATTATTATTATACCTATTTTAAATACGCGGATGCTTATCGTTACTTTAGGCAGTCCCTTTCCATTTTAGAGAAACTTGATGAGAATAATGTAGCGAATGTGTGGCAATATTATCTTACACTATCACGATATTTTTATGATATCAAAGAGTACGATATGGCGTCGCAACTGCTCGAGAAGGCACTCGTTTACAATAATAAGCTCTCCCCTAGAGAGATGTTTAATATTATCAATACATTAGGACTTATTGCGCTAAATACTGGTAAAACTGACGAGGCTCTCGGATATTTCAAAAAAGTATTGGAAAAGTCCAATGCCGTCTTGGATTCGGCCTGGATGGGAATTGCATACGGCAATATGGGACGTGTATATACCCAGAAGCATGATCTCACTAAAGCACTCGAGTATTTTCAACTTGATTATAAATATAACTCTCAGATATCTGGAGATATAATATCGGGCTTGGTATCATTGAAGAAAATAGCTGAAATACAATTCCAACAGCGAGAATTCGTTCAAGCATTGGCCAATATTGAGACCTATCTCAATAAGATGGAAAAAAAACCTATCCGATATGAGAGTTTGGTCGAAGCATATGATCTAAAGGCGAGATTATTGGATACACTATCTATCGAAGACGGTCAATTACAAACGCTCAAAGAAGCTACTAAATACAATCGGTTGCTTTCAACATTGAATAACAGCTCTTCCATTGAAATGACTAAACTAGAAGAAGAGAAGATGAATTATAATCAATTCTATCGCGAATCTAGACAGTATAAGCGATTGAATATTTTGCTCGTTATTACTTTGGGAGTTGCATTATCTGTACTTTTTGTTATTATGTATAAAAAGAGCAAGACTAGCTCTCCAGCTTTAGGAGTAGTGAAGAAGGTTAATGAGGAGGAGGAAGAAGAGGAGTATTGTCCATTAATTATCTTGAGTGATAAGCGATTTCATAATGAAGATGCGCACCGAACTGTTCAAATCAGTTTGGAGCTGAGGCAATTGTTATCGGTCAATCTTATGAATAATCGTAATTGGGAGAAATTCAAACTTGCCTATTTGAATAGCTTCCCGTGTTTCTTTAGTGATATGATAAGCAAGTATCCTGAGTTGACGGATTCTGACCTACGTTTATTAGCACTGATCAATCTCAATCTTTCTAATAAAGAAGTTGCAGATAAACTCTCCGTGTCATTAGATGGAATAAAGAAAGCCAAACAACGTCTTAAAAAGAAACTAAGTGATCATATTGTCTATAACTAGATAATAACTTTGTCTCTCCACTATATTTGCCTAATTTCGCCGTAGGAATGATTATTTATTCGATATGACCGAAATTTGTTTACATGGCACGTTGGCAGGGCATCAAAACCCAATTTATACCTTAGAACTTGATGCTGATAAGCATATCCTATACTCTGCTGGAAATGATAAGGGAATTGTAGAATGGGACTTGGAGCAAATGAAATTCAAGCGAATACTTTGTGCCGTGCCCGCTTCTGTCTATTGCCTTAAAATAATTCCAGGTACTGATTTGATAGCAGCCGGGATGCGTAACGGAGAAATCTTTATTATTCGACGTACAGAACCCGAATTGGTTGCCAAATTGAAAGCAGAAAAAGGAGCAATCTTTAATATACAGGTATTAACGGTTAAGGATGAAATTATCGCTATTGGGGAAGAGGGGATAGCCTATGTCTGGAGCTTAAGGACATTTCAATTGCTTTATACTTTTCAAGTTTCCAAGGAGAGAGTGCGTACTATGGCAGTGTCAATAGAGAAGCAGCTCGTGGCCTTTGGTGATAAACAAGGTCTGATTTACATTCATGATGTGCAAGATTTTCATCGCATTGCGGAAGAAAAGATTCATGATGCCGCGGTTTCAAGTATGCTCTTTGATACGGATTACCTTTATACAGGGGGAAGGGATGCTCGTATGTACAAGATGAAATTTCCAGCTTTACAGAAGGAAAAGGAATTGACCCCACATTTTTTTACTGTTTATGGTATAGCTGCTTTATCAGATAATCTCGTCACCGTGAGTAGAGATAAGACCATTAAGTTATGGGACAAGAACTTCCGTTTGTTGAAGAATATCTCTCGGGATAAGGGAGTTGACTCGCATCATCTTTCTATCAATAGCGTTGGTTATGACGACGGAACCAAACTCTTGTGCACAGCAGGGGATGATAAGTTGATTAAAGTCTGGTTGGTGAAGTAGTTTTGAAGTGATCCTGTTAACTAGTTATGAAGTTAACCTGATAACACGATCACATGATAACTCCATCAACTATCTCTTTTAAGTATTTTTCGTCTATCTCATCAAAGGTATTCAGTTGATCACTGTCTACATCCAATACGGCAATAACTTCATCGTTTTTGATAAGTGGAAGGACGATTTCAGATTTAGATAGCGAGCTACAAGCTATATGTCCTGGGAATTCTTCTACATTGGGTACAATAAGTGTTTCTTTTCGTGCCCAAGCTGCTCCACACACACCTTTGTTAAAAGCTATGCGAGTACAGGCTACAGGGCCTTGAAATGGTCCCAATACAAGCTGTTCACCCTTTACAAGATAGAATCCTACCCAGAAGAAATCAAACTGTTCTTTTAAAGCTGCTGCAATATTTGCAAGGTTAGCAATTTCGTCAGACTCTCCTGTCAAGAGCGCTTTAATCTGAGGAATCAAACTTTTGTACTGCTCTTCTTTATTCCCCGTATTTATTTTAAGATCTTCTGCCATTTTTTTATTGTTATCTAGTTATCCTGTAAACGAGTTATCTGGTAAACTTGATAACAAGATAACTCGTTCACTTGTTAACTTCCTATTGAAACTGAATTCGTACATTAATTCCGAAATAAGTGTACGAAGTCGCATAGTTTTGCGAAGTATATGGTTTTACTGCATTTGAATTATAGAATAGACGAATATTGTAGAATTGATTGACTGTATAATCCAATGACGGATTAATCGTTAAACTCTTGTTTCCTCCTGATATCTCAGCTTGGTTTATATCCGATCGGTATACAGTAGTTTTTCTATCGTTTAGAGCAAAGTCTACTCTGAAGTTCATATCGTTTACCCATTTACGGTCTTCAAAAATTCCGAAAGGAAGACGGACGTTATTTTTACGGTACCCCATACCTACTATAAACGATTGATCGGTCATCATAGCTAGTTGACTATTCTGCAGGCTCATATTCATATCCCGGGTTTTACGGTATTCGGAGTTGACAGAAAGGGCATTCGCAAAACGCATATCCACCCCGATAAGAGGAACAAACCGATCTATAATAGATATTTGACCATATTGATTTTTAGGTAAAAAGTTTTGATTTGCATCTCGGACAAATGGCATTCCATCGGCCTCTTCATATCGAGCAGTCGAAGTATATCCTCCAATGATGTACTGTGACTGATAAGCATGGTTGATATTGATAGAGCTGATAAAATCTTGAACTCCTAATACGTTAGCTAAAGCATTGTAAGAAATCCTCCAGTTCGGCAGTGGGAAAGTTGGTTTTATTCCCTGCTTTGCAGCATTTGCATCTTTGCCCAAATAAGTTGCTAAGAATGCATTGACCACTACGTCTTGTTGCGTTTTATCATAACCATCTGCAAAGAAATCTGCGGATTGGCCTACCGAGTTTATGTTGTTTTCTCCTAGACGTTGTGATATTGCTTGCCTATGTTCCTCAAACTTTTGGAATAATGCATCGCTATTTTTAAAGGATGTACGTATAGCAATTTGAGAAATAGTATAGTTACCGGTCACATAAGGAGACGCACTTTCTAATAGGCCTGTAGTAGCGTTAAATTGGATCGCAGCGGTATGGTTATAGTTGTCTATCCGCGACATTGTCAAGTCAACTCTTAGTCCTTTTATCGGCTCCAAATTGGCTACAATAGAAATGTTTTCTGCAAAGGTCTTCGTGTACATATTTGTCTGCAGTGTATCCGAAGATAACCAACCATTTCTAGCCGCTTTATCTAGGATATCTCCTTGTCCGCCGAATAGGAAGCCCCAACCTGGAGCATTAGAGTTGAAATCGTATCCAAGTACATTCGTCGAGGGGGTATAGCCTGGAAGATAGGTCCCCTCTGTTTTTGTGTAGGCTCCATTTACATTTCGTATAGACGTGAGCAATTGAACCAAGAATGGTACGGCACCTGTACTATTTCTACCCGAGTTTTGACGAATGAAACTAAACTTACTATATAGCGCACTTAGATTTAAAGTTGGGTTAATTTGTATAGTTCTATTGTTCTGAATGCTGTTACCAAGATTGATGTTTTCGTTTTGCAAACTCAACAGCGGTTCGCTCTGCCAGTTAAACTGTGTTCCATATCGGGCAGTTGCGTTTATCCATTCCAAGTAAGGTATTTTGTTGATTGGAAGGGCATAGGTCAGATTCATCATGTGATTGTAATCTGTTGTTCTGCCCATTTTCCAGAAGTTAGACCATAGGGTATCTCTTTTGGCCCCATCGATTCGACCGTTAGGTTCATCGATGATAGAATAGTTGGTGGCATTAAAGTCCAATCGAAGTGCTTTGGTGAGGTCCCAACTAATACCATATATCCGATTCATATTAAAATTTTTATTATAATATGTCGGTAGTACGTTGTTGGTCGAGTTATCTCGAAGCGTGTTTTCGTTGTATATACGGTTTACTTCCATCCTAAAGTTTAGCAATGAAGGCATGAGATTGAAATTCATGTCGCGGATCAATGCTAGATTTTTGGATTTGATACTTTTAAAAG
Organism: Sphingobacterium yanglingense; assembly: GCA_040395455.1. Classification (GTDB taxonomy): domain Bacteria; phylum Bacteroidota; class Bacteroidia; order Sphingobacteriales; family Sphingobacteriaceae; genus Sphingobacterium; species Sphingobacterium yanglingense_A. The sequence continues at coordinate 10,337 of JBEBQJ010000120.1, forward strand.
GTTCAAAAAATGAAATAGTAGGACTACTAAAAGTATAGTCTAATGAGCCTCGGTAATTCCGTTGTAAAGCGGATGCTGTGTTGAAATCTCGGTGGTTGTACTCACTGAACGCATAAGAAAGGCCAAAGTTCTCAATGTCCCAAGGACGAACAGTTTTTTCATTATCTGTTCTAATTTTACGGACGTTGGTAAAACTAAATCCTTTGCGGGTTGTATAATCTTGTACCAAGCGTAATAGTGAATCTCGTTGATAATTGGATAGCGTTGCTAGGGCGCTATTTAATTCAATATCTGGGCTCAGCGGGTTGAATTCAGGTGTCGCCGTCTGATTGGAATAGTTGAAATAAAATGGAATGATTACCCCGTGTCTAGGATGTATGAATTTCCCTAGTTCGGCATTTGTGGTAATATCGAAGAAGAAGTTGTCAGAGCGGTTACGCTCACCTACACGCTGGGATATCGAACCAAATCCAATGGTAGACGTAGTCCCTGTAACGGCTACATTGGCAAAATCAGCGAGTTTTACATTCAGGCGCGCTGTAGCTGCCCAACCTCCCTTATCGTCAAAGTCAGTGAGACGTAATTCGTTGAACCAGAACTCCCCAGCGAGGTCGCGGCCATCATCCATAGATGTGCTTGTTGAAGACCCGCGCAAAGGATTCCGCACACCAATCATATAAAAGCGTACTTTAGAGATATCAGGGGTTCCGATAATAAGGATTCGGTTTTTACCATCCGAATGTTCATAAGGTACATCTAATGGCCAAGGTTGCCCATTCAATTTCGCGTTGTCACGAGCTAGTTTAGCGTCTTGGAATAATTTGATTTGGATATTCATCCTGTTTTCTTCTGGCCAAATCAGGTCTGGAGAGGTGGTTCCAGGATGAGTGATACGCAAAGGCATGTCATACTCGTAGTAGTTGTATTTGTCGTCAGTTCCAACTCGCATGAAGGCCCTGAAGTCGCCATCATTTAGGTTTTCTCCTTCTGCATGGATAAACATTTCCAAGCGCCCATAAGGCCTGAAATCATGTGAAGCAGTTTTGAAAGTTGCACGACCATAACCATCTCGAAGTTGTTTTACATCGAGGCTCATGGATTGTTCGTTCAGTTGTATATCTAGGTTATTGTTAGAAATATCAATCTGTCTATTGATTCCTGGAGGTACAACATAGGGAATAGGCTCACGTTTACCATTTTCCTCGATACTGACATTGGCAACGTTGAATGTCGAATTGTCCGAGGCGACAACCCCCATACTGTAATCCGCGATTACTTTGTTGGCTACATTTTCTGCGTTGTACTTTCTCCAGTCCCCACGTACAAATTGCATTCGCCCAAAACGTACCACAGCGGTATCCGCAAAATTGGTCATGAATAAACGTACAAAACGGATTGATTTGAAATCTTGGATATTACCTTCCTTGCTTTCAAACTCATTTAAAGGAATACGTAATTTATACCATTTTACCTCCATGTTTTTGCTAAGTACACGGACGGTAGATGTTTGCTCGTCGACAATGTAGTTTTTGCCTACCACCATGTCTTGAGGGCGAATTGAGAGCTTATATTGATAGTACTCGTCCGTCTCATTCATGGTATTATCCCGATTGATGTCCTCGCCATCCGGTAGCAATGTGCTAGCTGATGTTTCGACTCCAAAGTCAGCCATTGATTGATTACTGGTACGCGTATTCCCTTGAGTACCGTTATAATACTGGTAACGCTCTAGAATACCTACATTTTGATCAAAATGATTACCTCTAAAATAAATGTAATCATCCGACGATGGGTCATTTTCTAGCTTTGCAAATGCTTGAGGATCTAGTACACCGCGCATCTGATTTAAAAAGTTTGAATGAAAAGACCGTTCTTCGTCATTCGTCAATCCATCGAGTCCTACATCTTGATGCAATCTACTTGCATCTGAGTTTTCAAAAGCTTGTACTACTGGTTGATTGCGTACTACGTTTCCCCACACTGTTTGATCTACGAGCGTTTTGTCTCCTGTTGGAGAAAGTCCATTTTCTAAGGACTTTCTACCATCTTTAAGAATGTCTTCCGAAATATTTCCTAAGTTGATATAGATATCTCCACCAGTCTTGTTTGGATTCGTCAGTGTAGGATCCATCATCCACATTTCTAAAAACTCGATATTTTGCGCTTCGAAATCTGTTTGGTCTATTTTACGGAATATCCCGCCCCAACGCGATTTTGGATTTAATAGACTACCATCAGGACCAATGTTTGCCGTTGTATAGTTAAACTGACCGCGTGCCATAGGATAATAGGCCAAATCCAGTGTTGGTAAAAATGCGTCACCACCTGTCTTGATCTCCTTGTATGGGAATACTTCTTTTTCTGTTACTTTTCGTGTTCTATGGTCTAGTAGAAATTTGTCATTCACACGAGGGTTTAGACTAGAAGTTTGATAAAAAATAGGGTCAATATTATAAAATGCCAATTGCGCTCGATTATAGCCGTAGGCCAAGTCGTTGTTTAGATTGGACTCTGGGAACATGCGTGGTGTGCCCGAAATCTGCCAACCTAGTTGCCCTTTGATATCGATATAAGAAAAGTTATTCTCAAAGTTGTCAATATATGTTGTTCCCGTGTTTCCATTTGCTGTATTCAAACCTTTAGGGTGACCCGGTTTTAAATGTGCAAATTCACCATAGAAGCTGATATGTGATTCTTCCTTTGTGCTTAAGAAAGGCAGCTTATCTACCATTCTTGTCAACCAACGAGACGGAGTGTTATAGGTTATATCTGCACCAAACATAGAGTTGGATATGGGCTCCTCTCCAATGAATACTTTTTCAGAAATAGGCTTTTCTGTCAGGTTCATGAAAGTTGCACCGACCATCAAGTTTTTATTGACGGTATAATCCAAGCGTCCACCCATCAGTGTTTTCTGTTGTAGGCCAAATAGGGTCTCGTCTTCTACAGACACAGTTATAGGTTGTCCAGATAGAACCAAAGCCTGATTCAACATGCGTAACGTACCAACTTGATAGTCTACCATATAGTCCGTTCCTTCGACGAGTATCGCGCCTCCTGACATGACGCGTAATTGTCCAGGACGCAGATTCATGACACTTAGTTGGTACTCTGTGCCTGATCCAGACTGATATCTACCTTTTAGTCTATATCTGTTCTTGTTAGGGAATTTCTGCTCCGCATCTGCTTTGGTGTGGGTGTACAACTCTGGGTAGGTGTATTTTTCGATTAAATCAGTTTCACCAGCGGCAAAACGAGCGGCCAAATCCTTTCCAAAGGGCTCCACAACAGGAAAAATCAGTTTTCCTCGAACAGGCTCAATAGTTATTTCTGGTAAAAAGTCAAACAAACCGTCCGATCCCGCGGCCAGATTTTGGGTGACTCGGTCTAGATTGGTTAGCTGTAGCCATGTTTTTTCTGCGGTCTGACTTCCTTCGTACATTGACGGACGCTCTGCTCCAGTCTCTGTCTCAGTGCGATAAATTTGTAGAAATAAATTATTTTCTGATATGTTGGTTGCATTGAGTGAATAGATGTTTTTCATCATCAAATCCCAAGATGGTAAATTTGTTTTCAAAACCTCATTCTTCAATAGTTTGGTATAAAGCATTTTGGGAGCTGAAGGGACCACAGGGATATCGTTGCTAAATTCTCCAACCTGGTATTCTTTCCCATTAGCCAAATACCGATAGGCAACAGCCAATACTTGATCTTGTCCTAGTGGATACACTAATGAAATGTAGCCTAGGCGTCGGTTGATAGTGTAATCTCTACCTTCTGTAAGTTTACGTGCATAGGTAAGCTTAGCATAGTTGTCATTTGCTCCAGTACCCGCAAAGAAACTCTGCACTACATTGCCCGTAGACTCGCGGCCTGGTTCGCCCAGTTGTGTTAGTAAGTCGTTAGATAGGTCAGGGCTTGGTGAGCCAGGGATACCCGTCGAGGGCAATCTGTTGGGAGAGACTCTATTGATGATATTATTGTATGGATTATATTCTCCCAAATCCATCAGTGCCATGATATCACGAGAATCCTCATACGTGTTAGAGCGGTTATTCACCCAAACCTCTATTTGTGTAATATTTACGGGTGTCGTTATGATGGGCGCCATCGCCAATGATTGCGCATAGGTATCTCTAAAGTATTGTCCAAGGAAATAGTGCTGATTAGCCTCATAGTTGCTGAGTTCTAATGTCATTTCACTTTCACGACTACCATTGGATAGTGTTATTTCTTTTTTGCTCGAACGTTGTTGAGAAAGTAAGCCAGTAACAGCCAACTTTCCAAACTGTAGTTGGGTTTTAACACCAAATAGAGATTCTGCACCCTGTATCAATGTCGAGTTGAGCGACATGTTGACGTTCCCAATTTCTAATCTACGGATGATATCATCATCACCAGCGACATAATCGAAACGAATCTGATTCTCAAAACCAAATTGAGCCCGAGAATTGAAGTTGGCATTTACTTTTACGCGTTCACCAATATTACCAACAAGATTGAGGTTCATGTTTTGATCGAAATCCATACCCCATTGTCTACGTTGTCGTTCGTTAAACATAGGGTTCTCATTGGTGTTGTATTGCCCCATTATGCCGATTTCCACACTACCACGTGGGTTGATGTCTATGGTATTCCCTCCAAAAATTTTTTC
>JBEBQJ010000121.1:0-14943 GCA_040395455.1 Sphingobacterium yanglingense
GAGAGTGGAAGATGCCATTCGTAAAATGGATGTAGATGCACGTATCAAAGATTTTTTGTTATACACTTTTGATGTGATTTTTAATGGAGGTGATCATGAGGTCGCTGCTGCATTTACCTTCGGGCGTGAGGATTTGATACCAGGAATGTTCAACGCGATACTAAAGGAGATACAGCTACAGTTTCCCGATGCAGATCTGCAGAAGTTTATATATTATTTTGAGCGTCATATTGAGTTGGATGCCGATGAGCATGGACCGTTGGCGATGCAGATGATATTAGAGCTTGGTGGAACAGATGAATCTAGATGGGAGGCAATAAAAGCGGTATCAAAAGAAGCTTTGAAGAAGAGGATAGCTTTGTGGGATGCGATATACGATGCAATTGATAGGGGCTAATGTATTAATGAAAAAAGGTTTTCAAACGGGGAGAATGAAAACCTTTTGTAACCAATTATAAACCTAAATTATGATAGTACAAATATAGGTGTAATATGTACACTAACCAAATGATTTGTGCTATTTTTTTTATAATGACATGATGTTGACATTTTTTAATTTTAGAAGAGCCGTTTTATTGCTGTTGTTTTTTCTGTTTTATCAGGCTTTATCTTTCGGACAGACGAATCGGCTATTGTTTAAAACGTCATTTGGTGACGTTAAAGTGGTACTTTATGATTTTACGCCCAATCATCGCGAGTTGATTTTGACAGCTATAAAAGACGGAACGTATGCGTCCTCATTTTTCAATAGGATAATATCCGGTTTTGTGGTGCAGGGAGGTGAGCATGATATCGATATTGAGAAACGCGAATCCGCTGACCCGCTACAGTCTAAACCTCGGTTGGCACCTGAGTTTGATAAACGTGCTTTTCATAAAGTTGGTGCTTTGGGAGCGGGACGTGATGACAATCCGGATAAAGCTTCGTTTCTGAATCAGCTTTATTTTGTGGTAGGAAAGCCTGTCTCCGCTGTGGATCTGGATAGTTTGGAGGTCAAGAAAGGAATAAAATATACAGCCTCGCAGAGAGCTCATTATTTAAAATCTGGAGGGCAGCCTCGGTTGGATGGTGACTATACGGTCTTTGGCGAAGTCTATGAAGGTTTGGATGTCCTACTGAAAATCAGTAAAGTGAAAACGGATAGTCTCGACTATCCGATAGTTCCAATTCAATTTACACTTACTGTCCTAGAGTAACGTTTTATCCTTTTTCATATCACCCGCTCAAAGCGACATCTAAGGTCATCATGATAACAAATCCCGCAATAAATCCTAATGTGGCCATGTCTGAGCCTTTATTTTGTTGAGCCTCAGGAATCACCTCTTCAACGACAACAAATATCATGGCTCCAGCTGCAAAAGCTAATGCATAAGGGAGGATAGGGGTAAAGGCAGCCACAGCTATAGCTCCTACGACTCCGGCAATTGGTTCCACAACTGCCGATAGCTGTCCGTAGAAAAAGCTTTTTCTAGCACTCATTCCCATTCTTCTTAACGGCATGGCCACGGCAATTCCTTCAGGAAAATTCTGTAATCCGATACCTATAGCTAATGCAATCGCACCACCTATGCTTGCCTCGGGTATGCCAGCGGCTACGCCGCCGAATAAGACTCCTACAGCCAAACCTTCTGGAATATTGTGCAGTGTAATGGCTAAGACAAGAAGGGTTGTTTTTTGCCAAGGTGTCTTTATTCCTTCTACTTGCTTGAAGTTAACATGGAGATGGGGAAGTACTTTGTCTAGTGCAAAAAGAAAAGCCGCTCCACCAAGAAAGCCTAATACCGCAGGGAGTACTTTCTGAAAACCTTCTCCTTCACTCATATCGATGGCTGGTATGAGTAGGCTCCAGATACTGGCTGCAACCATGACGCCTCCCGTAAAGCCGAGCATACTGTCCATAAATCTCTTGTAGGTGTCCTTGGTAAAGAATACGAGGGATGCACCTAGTGCCGTTACGAGCCAGGTAAACATAGTGGCATAAAACGCGGCCCATACGGGATCTGTACGCTCTAAAAACGAAATGATGGGGTCAAACATACAAGCTTATTAATGATAGATTCATTTATTCCACAAAAATAGGGAGTTAGACAATATGAATAAAGTTTTTCTCAACAAACATATTAGTATGGTCTAATATTTTGTAGATTTGTGTATGAACTCATCTGTAGAGGAAAATTACCTTAAGGCTCTATTTATGCTGTCTAGCACAAAAGGGGAGGCTACTGTCAACGAAGTTAGTCGTTTTTTAGATATAAAAATGCCTACTGTAAACAGTATGATGAAGCGACTTTCGGAAAAAGGTTTGGTGATTCATGAGAATTATAAACCACTTAAATTAACGGAGAAGGGGAGATTAGAGGCTGCCTTGGTTGTCAGAAAGCATCGGTTGACAGAAATGTACCTTGTAGAGAAGATGGGATTTGGATGGGAAGAGGTACATCATATTGCAGAGCAGATAGAGCATATCCATGCTCCAGAGTTTTTTAATAAGATGGATGAACTTTTAGGTTATCCAACCGTTGATCCACATGGTTCTCCGATACCGAGCGAAGAAGGAAAGATCGTTCTAAATCCATACCTCAAATTGAGTGACTGTATGGTTGGTGAACAAGTTGAGTTAATGGCGGTTGGTCAGTCTTCGGCATCGCTATTGAAATACCTAAATACACGTGAACTTGCCCTTGGTGTGGTTATCCATATAGAGGAAATTGAACCTTTTGATCGTAGTATGCATGTGAGTTATTCGGGACGCACCTCGGTGGTACTGACCTCCTTGGTCTGTGACAGTCTTTTGGTTCGTAGATTGAATGAAGAAACCAAGTAATTATCTTGACAAATAGCCTTTTTCACTAGCTCTCTTCCGTAGTGTAAGAGAGCTAGTGCTACTTTTTAACACTAAAATAACAATCGCCCTTAGCTTTATCCATTTATATTGGATATGTTTGCCGGATTTAGCCGATTAATACGTGTTGTATTAAGAGGTTTTTTAGAAAGTGAACGAAATAGCGTCATGATAGCAGATATTGAAGATAAAGAGGTAGGCGATCTCTATAAAACAGGTATTATTCAACAGACCGCATATTGGTCTACGGTTAAAAAACTTCAAGGCTTACAATCGAAGGCTTTTAATTTTAAGACCAAGGTGTCAGATTTATACACCGATACGGATGATATGAGTTATTTTGTAGGAGACCTTTTGGTTATCCTACAGGCAGTGGATGAAGATCATTGTATAGCCTATGTGCCCTATGGGCCAGAAGTAGAGCCATCAGAAGAAAATCAAGGATATTTCTTAGAGCAATTGTCTGAGAGTCTGCGTTCGCAACTACCGGTAAACTGTATTATGATTCGATATGATCTGTCTTGGGAGTCTCATTGGGCAAAAGATGACGATTGTTATGATCTGCATGGCAATTGGTTGGGGGTGCCTGAGCGTAGGATTCAAGAAATGCGACTCAATTTTAATACGGAGCACTGGAATCTGCACAAGTCAAATACCGATATTTTGCCTTCGAATACGATTTTTATGGATCTGAAGCGAGATGATGACATGTTGTTGGGAAGGATGAAAGCGAAAACCCGCTACAACATAAATCTTGCATCGCGCAAAGGTGTGCGTATACGTTCGTTGGGGCTAGAAAGCTTGGAAATATGGTATGACTTGTATAGACAGACAGCTGAGCGTAACAATTTTTTTCTACACGACATCAATAATTTTAGGATTATTCTTTCGGCTCGGGCTAATGACACACTTTCACCTGCAGAGGTGTATCTGTTAGTGGCGGAAGTGGAGGATAAGCCATTAGCTGCAATGTTTTTAGTCGTTTCTGCCAATAGAGGAACTTATCTCTATGGAGCATCAGCTACTGAGAACCGGAATTATATGGCTACCTATGCGTTACAGTGGAGAGCGATGCAGATCGCACGAGAGAAAGGTTGTACAGAGTATGATTTTTTTGGAGTAGCACCTCAGGCAGACCCTTCGCATCCTATGTATGGGCTTTATCGATTCAAGTCAGGTTTTGGTGGCGATATTTATCATCGCTTGGGATGCTGGGATTATCCTTTAGATAAGCAGAAGTATCAATATTATATTTCTATGGAATTTAAGAATCAAAGCTATCACTTGAGTTGATATTCGAAGAGGGCTCATTGATACCTTAGAATATCGCATCGCATCAATAATACATACAGTTTCAGCAAAAAATGCCTGCGGTAAGTTACTGCAGGCATTCTTGATTTAAAGTAGTGTGATTTTGTGCTTATTGGTGTATGAAGTTGGACCAGTCACTGCTCTCTTCATAATTCATCATTGCATCTGCTTGTACTCCAGCAGACCACTGTCCTGCTAACATGCTTAGATCCATTTGCATATGTTGACGCGTTATTTCTGTCATTTCATTGTTGAAACCAAGATGGTTAGACTGTATTACGAACTGAAAACAAACTACGCGTGCAATCATTCTTCCTAACGTTACCATCTGCCGCTGCTTTGGTTGGTCTGGTAGATTAAAGTTTAGTGTTGCGCCAAATACTTCTGCAGCATGTTTGGTGAGCTCATAGCTCTTAAGGTATTCCAAGAGATTGTTAACTTTTGTTTTGCGCATCACACGAGCGATTGAATCTGCTACTTGTGAATATAGCATTTCATTAGATCCCTCGAAAATCTGGAAAGGTCTACTATCGACTACACTGCGGCCTGCGATATGGTCTAAACGGTATCCATTGGCACCAGCCAATTGTAACGCAATCTGAGCAGATTCCTGCATTAAATCAGTTACTAATGCCTTGACACTATTTGCATCGACTGCATTTCCAAATAAATCGGCTGATATAGAACTCATGCCGCTACTGTATGAACACATAGCCGAGCATATCGTGAATGCAGCCTGGATACGAGATAATTGAAATTTGACAGCATCTATTTCACTCAGCGGTTGCCCTGAAACACGTCTGTTGTTGCAATGAAGCAACGATTCATCTAATAGTCGTTTTATAAAGCCCATCCCCATTCCCGGGAATTGTAATCTGCTACGGTGTAAAGTGTCCAGCATCAATTTGATACCCGTACTTTCTGCAATTAATTTCTGCGCAGCTGGTACTTTGATGTCAATATCATTCAGCCCATAAGGTATGGCATATAAGCCCAGGTTGTTGAATTTCTTTTGGACGATAATCTTTTGTTCTTCAATCGAGTTGTCTGTTACGAAGAAATCGATATCTCTCGCTAGTTCCCCATTTGCTACTGTTTTTCGTGCGGTAACTAACCAGAAGTCTGCTGCTCCTGTCAATCCTTGCCAATGCTTTTGGCCTTTAATGCTATACGTATCACCTTGGAGTTCATGAGCTGTACGCATATTGAGTGCATCACTACCATATCCAGGCTCAGTAATCATTAATCCGCCCATGGCTTTGTCTTTCAAGAAACGGTTGAAGACGCTTGGGTGTAAAGAAGTATCCGCATATTTGGCAAAAGGCTCTAAAAATAAAGCGATGTTGATACCAAACATCAATGAGAGTGATAGGGATTCGTAAGAAGCAGCAGCTAGTACGCCCAAGCATTCTTTGACATGCACACCTCTACCACCATGTTCTTCAGGGATAGCTACCGACAGAGGATTCATTGCCATAATCTCACTCAAGAATGTAGGAGGAAGGCCTCTAGACAAACTTATTGAGTTGTAATCGTATTCAGTATTGAACAAGCTAGCTAACCGCTCCTTGAAGGATGCTATATACACATTGAAATCTTGATGTACACCGGTTTGCTCTAAAAGATTAAGCATAACAAACGTTTTTTAATTGAAAATATGAAGGGTTAAACAGAGATGTGAGTCTAGCACAAAATCAAACACTGTTTTTTGTGTGATTTTAACGCATGGACACATAAACTACCTGTGTGATGTCCCTTTGATACAAAAATAGGTATTTTATGATGACGCATGTATCTAATCCTGTATTAATACTAGGACAAATCGTGCATCTTTGGGTTTTCTACTTTGCGCTATTACGGTACTCTGTAGGGGATAGGCCTACCAGTTTTTTAAACACGCGCGAGAAATAGGAAGGATCGGAGAAATCGAGTTCGTAACAGATGTCCGAAATGCTTTTATTGGATTCAAAGAGAAGGAGTTGACTGTGCATGATGCATATTTCAAGGATTACTTCTTTTGACGACTGACTGAACACGGAAAATACACATCGATTCAGGTAATTGGTGGATACAGCAAGTTTATCTGCGTAGAAACCGATATGCTTCTGCTTTTTGAAGTTTTTGTGAACTAAGTGTTTGAACATCATTGCTATCTCCTGTCTTCTGCTCAGTACTTTGTCTGAAGAAGATAGCTTTATAACTTTTAAAAGTATAGATTTTAATAGGCTGTCGGTTAGTTCCTTGTAAGAGTCTTCGGCATAAAGCTCTTTGTAAAGTAGCTTGCATAGCTGATGGATGCCGATACTGTCTTCTCGCGGAAGGTTGATAAGTGGGGAAATACTGAAAATATTTAGGATTTCCTGTGCCCTGAATATAGAGGTCATAGCGGCTTCGTTGATCAAAATGCAATGTCCTCTGACCGATTTGTCTGCGGTTTTTACTGCAGAAATATTCCCATAACTGCTGATAAGAATGGCTGGAGCCTGTACACTATACTCTTTCGGGCCAATTTGATAGGTGAAATAGCCTTCAGTAAGATGAATGACCAAGTTGTAGGCTAAAAAGATGGGAGGAGTAGGGAATTTTATAAAAGGGGCAATTTCGCTAAGCTGGAATACCTTAACCGGGAATTGTTTGTATTTTAAGTGCTCTTGGCTGCCGACCATGAATCGCTCTACAAATTCATCAGCATTTACCTTTTTTTCCATTGTCATATCGCTCCTGTATAATCTATCAGCTCAGTAGCTAAAGCTAAAAAATCTTTCTGATATATAAGGTATATGATGTAGCACTAAATGGGCTAGAGGTTTTCTTTGATTTTCATTGGGAACGTGGTTGTCAAAAAAAAGAGGTTAATTTGCATCTCTAAAGATGATATTGCTTGATGGATTATTTTAAGAATTTAGCCGGTTTGTTGGAGCTGGAGTTGGCGCACGATAGGGCACAACATGAGTTGCTCTTGTCGTCGCGTACGCTATCAGAGCGCAAAGAGTTGGGGGTGACATGGTATCCTATACAGATCTCCGATAGTGAGCTTGGGAGAGGGGATTACCTGACAGTTACATTCCATAAGACTAATGATCTTGAAAATGGTCATCGATTTCGTTTTGGTATGCCCATCAGCTTATTTTCAAATTATGCCCCTCAAGAAGACAAAATCCAAGGTACTATAGCTTTTGTAAATCAAAACTTGATGAAAGTATCTTTTCGAACAGAAGAGCTTCCGGAATGGAGCCGAAAGGGGAAATTAGGATTGGATCTTTTGTTTGATGAAAACTCGTATCGTGAAATGAAAGCAGCTCTATTGGAGGCAGAGCGTGGGATAGAAGATCCACAGAAAGGTAAGCTAACCCGAAAGCTATTGGGATTAGAGCCCTTGACTGTTGGTCATGGTCAAGATGATTTTGATGATGTTACACTTAATCAAAGTCAAAATCAGGCTGTTCGACATATTTTGGGCGAAGGTGATCTGGCTATTTTACATGGTCCTCCGGGTACTGGTAAAACGACGACTTTGATCAAGGCGATATCTGTGGCTGTAGAGCGCTCGGGCGAGCAGGTGTTGATTGTTGCACCAAGTAACACGGCTGTGGATGTTTTGGCCGAACGACTTGATCGCTTAGGATTGAATGTCTTACGTATAGGGAACCCGGTAAAGGTGTCAGCGCATTTGCTGGCATTGACGCTGGATGAGAAGGCGAGTAAGCATGCTGGTTATAAAGAGGTAAAGGGGTTGGAGAAACAAGCCCGTGCCTACACGGATATGGCACGCAAGTACAAGCGTAATTTTGGACGTTCGGAATATGAACAGCGTAAGGCACTATTGAATGAGGCCCGGAAAATAAGAAAGGATATCGATCGTATCCAAGATTATGTAATTGAAGATCTATTGGGTAAAGCACAAGTTATCGCGGCTACGTTGGTCGGTGCCAATCACCCTCATATTCGTGATAGACGCTTTCATACTGTGGTTATAGATGAAGCAGCTCAGGGACTCGAACCTGCTTGTTGGATTCCTATTTTAAAAGCCGACCGTCTGCTATTGGCCGGTGACCATTGTCAATTGCCCCCAACAATAAAATCGGAAGAAAAGGAGAGTAGACAACTCTTTAATACATTGTTTGAAAAGCTGGTGAAGAAATATCCGGACTCGGTCTCTTTTTTGGATACTCAATACCGGATGAATAGTCAGATAATGACCTATCCTTCAATGACGATGTATGATGGTATGCTCAAAGCTGCACCGTCGGCCGCAGAGTGGCGTTTGACAGGCGATTGTCAACCTCTAGTTTTCATTGATACGGCAGGTGCTGGCTTTGAAGAAAAGGAAGAAGAAGGAGCATTGTCAAATAAAGAGGAAGCGGATTTTCTGATAAATCACCTGGGTACACTAATAACTCAGTTGGAGGGGGAATATAGCGAAGGACTATTGCCTACGATTGGAATCATTACTCCTTATCGGGGACAGGCAAATCGGTTGAAGTCATTATTGTCCGATATGGTAGGTCTATCCGATATTGATCTTCAGGTGAGTACCGTAGATGGTTTTCAGGGACAGGAAAAAGATATTATCTATATTAGTTTAGTGCGTAGTAATACAGACGGAAACATTGGTTTTTTATCGGATGTAAGACGTATAAACGTAGCTTTGACACGAGCTAAGAAAAAACTCATCGTGATAGGTGATAGCAGCACTATCGGGCAACACGCATTTTATAAGGGATTTTTAGATTATGTAGAATCTGTGAATGGGTATCATAGTGTATGGGAGTGGGATATCACTTAATAGCAGGCTATTTGGATTGTGGAGTCACCTAGATGATTTTCTCTACCGCTCCTTTTGGTAGAGGTGCATCTGTTGTTATAGGAGTTTCTAGTACTCCTTGGTTCGAATTTAGCTCTCCTTTAAGGTGGGTCGGTAACCCTACTGTGAATACAGAACCTTTGTTAGGCGTGCTCTGTATATGTACAATGCCTTGATTTCTTTCGATCAAGTCTTTGCATAGAATCAAACCTACACCTGCACCGGGCTCATCTCCTGTGCCAAGAGATTTGCGCTGAATCTCATTAAACAGGAGTGCTGACTTAGAAGGGTTGATCCCAATACCTTGATCTTTGATATGGATGAAGGTAAATTCTTTTTCTGTTGAGGTAAAAATGTGTATTTCACCTGTAACATAGCTGAATTTAATTGCGTTACTTATAAAATTACGTAAAATAATGGTCAGGTGGTCTTTGTTCACAAGCACCTGCTCTTCTTCAGGGATGCTGACTTTGAGGTTTAGTTGTTTTACGAGAATCTGTTCTTCAAATGTAATCAAAATATCATTTACAATAGGTTTGATCATTAGGGGGATGGGCGCACTTGCAATCCCCCGCAGACTGCTGCTGCCCCATTGAAGGAGGTCATCGAGTACATGGTTCTGTTGTACTATCCGTAACCTCAATTGACGCATAAAGTCGGGGGATATGCTGTCATTGAGCACTTGTTGTTCCAGTGCCACAGCCATTGTTTCTAAGGTTGCAAAAGGGCTCTTGATGTCATGTGCTATAATCGAAAAAATCTTTTCTTTGTCCTTGTTGATAGCGTGCAGACTACGGCGTTGATCTTCTATTTTCTTCATATTGCTGTAGATAATCTGCAAGAAGAAATTAACAGAAACAACAATAAAGATAATTGAACAGATTATATTGTATAACACCCGAGCTACAGGGACAGGTTGTTCGAAGGTATTTATATTTGGGGAGGTGTAAATAAATACCATGGCTATTGTAACTGCTAAAGCAAAAAGCAGGTGTATACGGCGGTCGTCATAGAGCAAAGTGGAAGAGATTAGGATACAGAGTAGAAAATACTCCGCTCCATTCTGGTAGAGTATGGCTCCCGCAAAAAAGAAAATAAAGTTACTCGACAATAACGTCAATTTAGCATAGTGATGTTTGCGACGATATTGAAGAAGAAGAACGACAAGGTCGCATAAGCCATTTGAGAAATTAATCAGGGCAAGAAGTGGACGTTGTTCGAAAAGGTTGGTGATGGAAAAGTAAACTGTAGGGAGAATACATAATAACGCAATCATATTGACCATGTGCGCTCGCTTAAAATCCATGTAAGACATAGACGCATCGGTACCGATATGTGTTAGGGTTTCCCAATAATTTCGAATACGTTTCATAGGTCTGCTCTTCAACTCGCTCTAGTAAAGATAAAAAAGTAATTACATTTTTTGTTTTTTCTATTTAGGAGGTTTTGTAGGTGTTTGTAGTTGAGATCTGTTTAGTTAAAATTTGGCAAAGACATAAAGTGTGTTGTTAATTTTTCTAATTTAGAGTATCTGTTTTACCAAAGATAAGCAGTGGATAAGACATTAATAAGGAAAAAATAATTTAAAAGACGGTATCTGATATGAACACTTCTGAAGCTCACGACGAACGTATCGCAAAGATGATATTTGCATCGGTTTATCCCCATTATGTAGCAAAAGTAGAGAAGAAAGGACGAACTGAGTCCGATTTGCGTCAGGTCATCACTTGGTTGACCGGATTTAGCGAAGATGACCTACAGCAATTAGTAGCCGACAGAGTTACTTTTGAGGAGTTTTTTAACAGAGCGACCATCAATCCGAATGCGGGGCTTATTACAGGTGTTATTTGCGGATATCGGGTAGAAGAGATCGAGAATCCGTTGACGCAGAAAGTCAGGTACCTGGATAAATTGGTTGATGAACTGGCCAAGGGCAAGAAGATGGAAAAGATTTTGCGGAGTTAACTTTTTCGGTACTTTGTAATCGTTTAGATGACTATAGAAGAAGTTTTTCGGGACAAGTCCATTAAAGCCAAAGGCAAGGTAGCTATGATTGCCGAATGGCTGTTGCAGCGCGAATTGAACTTAGATGAATTAATGGGATATGCCGAGCGGCAAAAGGCTATAGATAAAGCAACTTGCATCGAAGCCATAGAATATGCTACAAAAAAGGATCCCACCATATCGGATGATTATCTTATGGCATATGTTATAAAGACGTTAGCTGACGATGAGCCTAGAGTCAAGTGGGAGAGTGCTAAAGTAATCGGGAACATTGTCCAATACTACCCAGAACAGATAGGCGCGGCTATCGATGCCCTACTTCTAAATATACCTGGAGGTGGTACTGTTGTACGCTGGGCTGGTGCTTATGCCCTGGACGAGATCCTTAAGCTGGCAACCGATCATAATAAACTGTTGGTCCCCAAGGTTAAGGAGCTTTGTGAACAGGAAGAAGATAATGGGGTTAGGAACAAGTATTTAGCAGCTTTCAAAAAACTGAAAATTTAGATCTTTCGAATTTAAATTATTACTGTGGGTATCTGTTTTTGTAGATATCAGCGATTACTAGGGGCTCGTTTCGTTTTATGCTGTATCCATCGTTTTGTGTAAATTCAATAGAGGAATCATCGATGATGTATTTGTGGTTTTCAAACTTTGCCGGATATTCAAAAGCGGCAATATGATTTTTATCCAAATCGTTTTTCCTGTTATCCATCAGTTCCTTCGTGAATTTTTTGAATTCGGCTACCAGGTAAGAAGCAAACATATCGTACACTATTTCGGCATAATCTATTGGTGTTATATTTTCATTGAATAGCGTTGAATTACAACCGATCTGAATATCCTTGTACTCCTTCCTGTTATATTTTGCTGTTCTAAATTTTGAAACCTCTGAGTTGTAGGGGTTTTTCTGATGAAATTTATGTATTTCGGGATTATATAGGCCAAAAGCCAAGGATAAATGATAGTTTCCTTTTTGTAAAACCTTGTTGGGTTGTAGTATCTGTGTGTCTATGAAATTAAAGATATACTCACTGATTCGGTAATCAATTCGGGGCCTTTTGAACAATAGTTCGATATCCGGTTCAATGGATAGGGGTTTATCAAAATCCCAAAGTCTGGAAATGGTAACTTCTCTTGTATTCATCATTTACATTACATGTGTGAGTTATTAAAATCATCCCTGTTATTACTAGGATTACCATAAGCCTTGATATGTGTGCTTACTTTTTCAAACCCTTCCAAACTACAATTGAATAATAATTTCTTTTTACTGTCGAATATAAAAATTAATTTCCCATCCTTGAATTCGAGATTGATATTTCTTATGGGCACCATTCCTTTAAAGAAAGATGGGCCAATAATATTAAAATTTATTTTTTCCGAAATGAAATCAATAGTGCCACCCGGCTTGTTGTCCGATTCAATGTTAAGTCGCAGGTAGTCCGCGTTAATATCGTCTAGCGATATAATTGTCATATTTCCCATTGGGTTTGTGAAAATTTTTAGTTTTATATTATTCACTTTGTTTTACCGTACGATACCTCTCAAGTCTCTTTCTCCTAATAACCTGATGTTGTGTTGAAGTAAGTAACCTCTGTCAACTCCTTTTTCTATTGTACTCATTTTGCTTTCATTTCTTTTCCCAAAGACCTCTCTTTTTTAAACTGTCCAGCTGGCGACGATCAGAATTTATTTCAATATAGAGGCTATCGGCTGTTTCCTTGCTTATCTGTATAGTATATCCTCGGTCATATCCCGTTTTTGAGTCCGGATCGAAAAAGATATCAGATTTTTTCCTTGCTATTACCTTTTCTGCAAAATTATAATGCTTGACTATCCAATAGCTGTGAGGTGTGACTCGAATGGTATATTCGCTGCTATTTATTAAGGAACCACCAGAAAAACCATCTTTTGTCAGGTTGGAATAAATCAACACCAAGCCGCTGAGAATCGCTAAAAGTACCCCGATAAAAAGCTTCTTTTTCCGAAAAAAGACCAACAGACTAATGAACCCTATTCCCACAAAAGGGAGAGTCAATAGTCCAATCTCCAAACTGATATCAAACAACAAGCGTAGCAATAGATCTGCAAACATGACGCCCAGAATGAGTATAAGGAGACTGAGCAATATCTTTTGCAGTAGGGGCAGCGGTTTTCTTTTCATGAACAAGGTTCTATACGCTATTTATTTAGCAAAGTATGTTCCAAAAAAGAAGTGCTCGTCCCAATTTAGAAACTGCATGAGGCCGGTGATTTGTCCTGGACCAAGATGAGGACGCGTTATAGAAGATAGTTTACTTTTTGATTTTCCCATGATTGGAGCCTTGGTACAGGAATTGCTGCAAAGATCATCAGAAGTTCCTTCCGATAAACCGAGGTAGGTACGGATAAAAACGAACATATGCAAAAAGTATTAATAGCACTGACGGTAACAGGATGCTTGGCCCTCCTATCCTGCAACAATGGTGGAAAGCAACAGACGGCAACGACAAAAGAGCACCATACGGAATTAACTAAAACTGATAATTCGGAAGGAGTTCGGGAGCGGACTGTAGACAAAAGCAATGATAGTAAGGAGGACGATGTCTTAAAAAAGCTTCCAGTTAGAAACTTTGTAATCACCGATTCGACTAATTTTGATAATTATCAAGCACAAGGAATAGCAGACGATATTTTCATCAAAAAGATAAAATTTAAAACTTCAAACAGCACAGCAGAGGATTTTAAGTTAAGATATAAAGTGCCTTTCTCCGAGAATTTCAGTGCCGTCGTTATTACCTATAGAGATGGCGAACACGAACTCTACACCACTTTAGTTACGCTAGATAAAAGCGGGGATATCATCGATCAGCTAGATATTGCTTATGATGAGATAGCCGAATCTGCATTTAGTAAAATCGGGACACTCGAGAAGGATTGGATCAGCGTTCAGAGTTGGAATTATATGAGCGAAGTACCTACTCACGAAGAATCCATATTCACAGTGTTGGAGACTGGTCGATTTAAACTATTAAAATAGTTCTTCTTGAGGTATGGCTTTTTCCGAAAGTGTGCGGTCGTTTCCGATACGGTCTCATTTCTTGCCTTAGGACAATTCAAAACAGGAGCAATTCAACCATCTTTGCGTAGAATTCAATAAACAAAACTAATACCTATATAAAATGGCAAAACAAATTTTTATCAATTTAGCCGTAGCACACGTTCAGAAATCGATGGATTTCTACAGCGCAATCGGTTTTACAAATAACCCTCAGTTTTCAGACGAATCGGGCAAATGCATGGTTTGGAGCGAAAATATCTATGTTATGCTTTTATCCCATGACAAATTCTCTTCTTTTATCAACAAACCTATTGCCGATACCAAGTCCAGTGTAGCAGGGCTTTTCTCCCTATCGATGGAGTCGGTCGAGGAGGTCAATACCATGATGATAAAAGGGCTAGAGGCAGGTGGGGTAGAGCCAACTGAGATGAGGGATTATGGTTTCATGCAGCAACGTGCACTAGAAGACCTTGATGGTCACACCTGGGAAGTATTCTATATGGACATGAGTAAAATCCCTACTACCAACTAATCGAAATCATATAATTTTGATTAGCAATTGCCAAAAAATGATATGGCTATCCTCGATATATCCTTTTTCAGCAGCAAGGTTTTCAAAGTTTGAACGGAATTGCCTGTTTTTTGTTCAATATTTTTAATATAGATTTGAAACTACATAAGACATTCTGTTCGAACTCTAAGCGGGTAAAAACAAAAAAAGCAACTCTTTTGAAGTTGCTTTTTGTGATCCCGCTGGGATATGTTGCGTCCCGCAATGCCCGCACATAGGACTGCAACGAGTTACGCTATGTTCGAACCCATCTCAGCGCTTCTGTTCTCATTCCAGAGTATAAAACAAGGAAAGCCCAATCTATCGATTGAGCTTTCTTTGTGATCCCGCTGGGATTCGAACCCAGGACCCATACATTAAAAGTGTAT
>JBEBQJ010000122.1:0-14799 GCA_040395455.1 Sphingobacterium yanglingense
CCAGTTTCTTTAGTCTCGTTCATCCTATTTAGTTTTGAAAAGGTTATCTAATCGGTTTTCATAAGCATAATAGTCAATACTCTGATACAACTCCTCCCGTGTCTGCATATCCTGCAGCACCGCCTGCTGGCTCCCATCCTGACGGATATGCGTATAGACCTGCGTTGCTGCCTTGTTGGCTGCGCGGAATGCAGATAGCGGATACAGTACGATCGATACCCCCGCATCGCGCAACTGTCCAACGGTAAATAACGGGGTCTGTCCAAATTCGGTAATATTGGCCAATATCGGCAAGCCCGTAGCGGTAGCAAAAGACTGGTAATCGGCCAGATCGACCACGGCCTCCGCAAAAATAAAATCCGCTCCTGCCTCATTATAAGCTAGCGCCCGTTCTATTGCTCCCTGTATACCCTCCGTAGCGATAGCATCGGTACGGGCACCTATTACAAAATGCGCATCCGTCCTCGCATCGACGGCCGCCTTGATACGGTCACACATTTCGGACGACGATACCAGCTCTTTGCCTGGTCGGTGCCCACAGCGCTTAGCGCCGACCTGATCCTCCATATGCACCGCTGCCGCCCCCGCCTTGATCAGGGACCTGACTGTACGGGCGACATTAAATGCCGATGGTCCGAACCCTGAGTCGATATCCACCAAAAGTGGCAGATCGCATACATTCGTAATACGGTCTACATCAATAAGAACATCTTGTAATGTGGTAATCCCAAGGTCAGGAATCCCCAATGAACCGGCAGCAACACCACCGCCCGACAAATAAATAGCTTGAAATCCTGCTTGTTGGGCAAGTAGGGCGTGATTGGCATTGATCGCACCGACCACCTGTAAAGGTTTTTCCTTTTTAACAGCCTCTCTAAAAAGAAGCCCTGGAGAGTTTATCATATAATTGGATATTGAATGACTATACGCCAGTACTAGCTACTAGCGTATAGTCTTGTTAATTCGTATAGAAACTGTCTAGAATGCAATTAACTTCCGTCACCTTGAGCGAAGCCGCCATTTGGCGGAGAAGTCGAATAGGTCTAAAGACTGAATTACATCTTTTTAGATTTCTCTATTCCGCTACGCTACAATCGAAATGACGAAGGACAAGAGTATCATGACAGCCCGTATTTTCAACGGATAATATACGAATTTAATCCCATCAATACCAAATGATTATCTCATTATTAACAATTAAAAACGATACGATAAACCAGCGGCTACACCACCATGAAAGGTATTCCGATCGGCTTCACCTTTCCAGAATCGCCAAACCGCTTTTCCCTCCTGATTCGCAACAGTAGCAGCTTGCGTATAGTTCAACGATGGTGCTACATATACCCGCCAGTGTTTAGAGAATACATACGATGGCATGATGCGCAAGGTAGAACGGGAAGCGTCCATCCACCCCAGGTCTTTATCCATATGCATACGCTGCGTCAGTTCAGCAGACAACGCAAATCTCTTTCCATCGATCAGATTAGCCCCCAATCCCACCTCTACACCATATCTAAAAGAAGCATGATCTAAATAAGTACCGATCCCCAGGGAGCTATACAATACACGGCCGCCCGACTTAAAATTCAAGCCCAGGTAACTGCTCTCATCTATAGCCAATGCCAGCTCCCGCCGCCCATTTTTAATCCAGTTGAAGATTGCAATCGGGTAGTCACTACTATCTGCAATATTAATTAAGGTAGCCACCTGTACTCCTTTGACTTTCTTCGCGATATTAATCACACCAGCCAGCTGACTACCGACCTCCTCTTCTGCAATATTAACAGCTGCTGCAGCCTGTACAGCCTTGACTGTTTTCGCCTTATTCCCTACGCCTGCTATCTGATACTGCACGGTATCCTTTACATAATTGACCCCTGCAACCAGCTGTCCACCACGCACCTCCTTTGCCATATTGATTACTCCAGCCAATTGCAAACCACTTAACGTATCGGTCTTATTCCAGCCTCCGGCTAGCTGCGCACCACGCACATTCCGTAATACCACATTCCCTATACCTGCAATTTGAGCCCCCGAAACATCACCACCTACCACATTGACGCCACCAGCAGCCTGCATCCCTCGCACTTTATACTGGTTAAGGTTGAACCCACCGGCAAATTCCACACCATCTACCCCAGCGGTAGATCCCCCCAGTATATTTATCGAGACCTTATTTACAATCTGCGAATTAAAGAAACCATGTGTACTCAACCCTGGAGTCAATGACATCTGATACGGGCTATAGATAAAGAAACCACCCAGATTTGCACTCTGAATACGCTGTGATGTACTGCTAAACGCCGCCCCTAAGAACGTTTTATAGATATTACGGCTCGAATCCTCCAGCACGTAGTAGCCTACTTTCTTGGCTTTACTGTCTTTGGCCACCTCTACCGGCAGCAAAAGAATCAATGTCGTATCCCTGTAATTTTCCTTATTGAGGCCTATAATGACCCTATTCTCCGGTTTCTTGACATCTAGCTCAAAAAAACCATCCTTATTTGTTAAGGTAGCCAGATAAGTTCCCTTATCGTACACACTGGCAAAAGACAGCGGCTTATTACTACGCAAATCCCTGACATATCCCGAGATCATGGTTTTATTATGCTGTTTGAGATCAATATCCACCTGCTCGACCACCATCCGCCAGTCCGATCGGCTAATAATGATATGAGTCGCTGTCTCCTTGAATGAATACCGCGGCCCCAAGCAGCTCTCCAGATAACCGATCAGCACCCCATTGTACGAATTGGCCTGAATCAGACTATCCACATCCAGCAACTGACTGTTATAAGAGAACAAGAGCCCCTTGTCCTTTTGTAGAGTCTCTAGAAACTCCCCTACAGGACGCTTACCATAAGCAGGCATCTTCACCTCCTGCGCCAATTTTGTTTGCGACATGACATCTGTCTGCACGAAAATAAAGATAGACAGTGCTACAAAAAACTTGGCTTTACGTATGAAATAAACCATCATCTTAAAGCTTCTAACAAACTGGTACATAACCCTATTATCCTTTAATATAATATACATTACCTTTTTTCTCAATTTTCAATTCAAAAGTCTTCAATATCACATCCAACATCTCGTTCAATGTCTGCCGCTCGAATGATGCCGTGTAGCGCAGCACCTTGTCCCTGTCATTTACGACTACGAATTTTTTATCAAAAGCCTTACCCAACACATCAAAAACACGGCTCAAAGGGGTATTCTCAAAAATAAACTCCTGATGGATATAATACTTGTATAGCTGATCCTCTACGGTATCCACTTTGACCTTCGTACGTGCCGTATCTTGAATCAGCACCCTATCATTCGGCTTCAAGCGCACGCTATTCCCCCCATGATCCACCCGTACAGATCCCGAAGAAACAATCACCTCCGTCTCACCATCCGCTCTGCGCACATGAAAACTAGTACCCAGCACCGTGATCTTACTATTACCACTCTGAATGACAAAAGGCTGCGTCGTATCCCGCTTGACATCAAAGAAAGCCTCCCCCTTGCTAAGAACCACTGTGCGCTCTTTGGCCAGCCAGCCCTTCTTATAATCCAGTGCGGTCTGCTTATTGAGGTATACCGTACTACCATCGGGAAGCCCAGCCTGCTGCAGCGCATCATTAGAGACCAGCGTCATATCTGTAGATAGTGTCCATCGCAAGATACCGGCAGAAGACAGCAACAACGTGATGATCGCTGCGGCCACCGTCCATGGCTTCCAGCTTCTGGAGCGCTTAATCTCTTTTACTACCACGGTCTGCTGCGGCTGTGTATCCCGGAGCTTTTTAAAATCAGCCCATGCACGATCCACATCTACCTCCGGACTTTCGTCTGAAGCTCCGCTCCACTCCCATATCTTTTTCATATCCTCATATTCCTTTTCGTGTTCGGCACTCTCCCTGATCCAAGCCTCCACAACTTCCCTTTGCTCTGCAGGCAGATCACCGCTTATATATTTCACTAATTCTTCCTTATTCATAACCCATTGATTAATAAAAAGACAACAACATTTAAATAATCTGCCAGATGAACCCTCAAGTGACGTAGCGCCTTGGTCATATGCCCTTCGACGGTCTTCAGCGACAGCTCGAGAACCTGGGCTATCTCATGGTATTTGAGTTCCTGAAAGCGGCTCATCTCAAACACGGCCCTACTTTTCTCGGGCAGCTTGGCCAGCGCCACATGCAATTGCTTCTTAAGCTCCGTATCCGTACCATCTATATGCGCCTCCATATCTCCATTGTGCTGCCGGTAGGCTTCGTACCGCTGCTTGAGCTGCCCACGCTTCAACACGTTCAGGCATTCATAATAGACCGATTTATAGAGATACGATTTTACGGAAGTATGGATCGTATTCTCCCAGTCCCGCTCCCAAAATCGTAAAAACACCTGTTGTACAGCTTCTTCAGCGGCATCCGAATCTTCAAGAATTTTGTAGGCATAGCCATGCAAAGCCTTAAAGTGCGCTCGAAATACCTGCTCAAATTTTGTTTCTTTCTCCAAAGACATACATTCAATTTAATTAGTCATTTTGTACCACTTACCTAACTAAGACAGTCTTTTGCGCTTACCCCCTCATTATTTTTTCACTTTTTTTTAAAGAACCGAGCAAGGGTATAGCGGTTATTAATTGTCAAAACTATAAAAAAGTAATCTTATGCTACTACTCTTCTTCCTTACGATTCTACTGCTCGCTATAGGGATAGTGACATACCTTCTTACGCTCTTGATCCGTACTGTACATGAATTTAGCGAAAACTAAAGGGATATGAACAAGCTATATAACTTTGGCGGATTCCTGATCGGGAGCATACTACGGTACCGTAGTGCGGTGGTGACACAGAACCTAGCGCGCTCCTTTCCGCTGTCAAATTACAACGAACTCTCCCTGCATCATCAGCGCTTCTACCGTAATATGTGTCGATTGCTAGTCGAGCTATTACTACCTAGCCGCCCGGAGCTCATCCTCTCGGCCGAGCTATACCGCACCCTGCACCAACAGTATCAGGAGCAGCGGCAGGTCATCCTACTACTAGGGCATTATGGCAACTGGGAAATACTGGGCAAGCTTCCGCTCCAACTAGGTCTACCAATACAATCCCTATACAAGCCACAGAAAAACCGCTGGGTAGACCGCTTTTTAAGAAAAAGACGCGGTCAATATGGATTACACCTGCTCCCAGCGCAACGGGCTGCCAAGCTACTGCTCGAGCAGACAGACAGCCCCTCTATCACGCTATTCATAGCCGACCAGTTTCCGGGGCAGGCCAATGGTCTGGCCATAGACTTTCTAAAACAGCCCTCGTATATGTTTATGGGGCCAGAGCGCATTGCCAAGCGTCTTGACGCGTATGTAGCCTATGTTGATCTACAGGCCATAGGTGACCACAAGTGGAGGGCACACCTGCAACCAATCTGCCAGCACGCTACAGATAGCCCCGATGGGCATATCACCACCGCCTATACCCGAAAACTAGAGAAAAGCATACAGCAGGATCCGAGCTGGTGGCTATGGTCTCACAAACGGTGGAAATAAAAAACAAAAAAAAGTTAAGGGTATACTTTAGTTAGACCATCATAGTAATAAAGGAACTAGAAATATATATTAAAATAATAACAATGAAAAAACAATTAACGTACGGCCTGCTTTTAGCAGCAATGGGATTCGGTCTTAATCAGCAAACAAAAGCACAAGAGGTTGACTTTGGCGTCAAAATCGGTGGTCAGTACCACATGCCATCTTTTGGAGCTAACATGGTAAAAGGTTCGGATTCAAAAATTGGCTTTGAGGCAGGCGCTTTTGTACGCACCAAGGAGCGTCTCTATGGTCAGGTAGATCTAGGGATGTCCTACTACAAATTTGCTTACAGCATCGACAATACCCAATACACTCCAAAATTCTATCAGTTAAACTTGCCACTCCAATTGGGATATCGTGTGATAGAATCGGACAAGCTCACCTTGCGAACAGCAATCGGAGCACAACTAAACTATCAGTTGAAGAAAAACAAGGCATATACCAATAATTTCAACACCATAACCTACGATGGATTGGTCAATATCGGAACCGATATCAAACAATTTTCCATCGACCTGAAATACAACCACGGCATCAACAAACTGAGCAAAGAGCTTGACGCTAATAACAGAGTCCTAGGGCTATCTGTAGGTTACAGATTTTAAATACAAAAGGGAGGCGGATTAAGGCCTCCCTTTTGTATCATCCCTTTCCATTCGATTATCAACCTATCTATCCCAATAGAACGAAACACACCGGCGACAAACCAGGTTACGACCCGTGGATCTCAGCAGATCGGTTATAATGCCGATTTGCCTCCTCCAAAAAACGTCCATAGCGACCTTCGGTCATCTTTCTTTTGCTGGGCTTCCTTCGTCTCTATTTCATCCTGTATCTCCAAAAACACTTCAGAGACCATATCTGCCAGCTCCTCATCCGTAAAGAGTTTTTGAGCTGCTTCCAGTTCACCCGATTCCGCATCTGTAATGACTGCATCTGCACGTTTCCGTATCAGTGTCTTTACATATTCTCTATCGTAAATCATTTTTTTGTGTTTTAAATATTGTTGGAGTTCATCACTAAGATTAAGTGTTCCCTGATTTTTGACACCGCTCTAGACAATGTATTTTTGACGGTCTGCTCGGCCATACCATACATTTCCATCACTTCTTTTATGCTCCGTTCTTCTACCTTGACCTGTAGGAATACTTCTCTTTCCCTTGGCGTCAAGAACTCGCTAGCCTCGATGATCAGCTGCATAAGTTCCTTGTATTTCAAATTATCATCGGCCCACTCAACACCTGACATTTCAGTCACTTCATCCAACGACACCTGCTTTTGCATCCGTTTTTTCCGCGCCCTATTCAGCGCCTTCAACTGTAGTACCCGTAGCATCCAGCCTAGCGGCTTCTCGCAAGCCATCACTTCTTCTGCTTTCTGCTCCACTACTTCAAGCGTCTCCCAGATCAGCTCTTCTACCGCTACCTCATCCATATCCAGCAGAGCCCTCGCAGAGTTTCTCATCAAGGATCCGTATTGCGCATAGATTTCCAGCAAGGCCTCATTAGGACTTTCCACCAATCTGTCGAAAGGTGTCCGTGCATTATGCTTCGCGTACTGACCCATGTCTTCATTCTACTAGAACGCTTGAAAAAATAAAAAATTATACAACTGAAATTCAATGGATTACAATATAAATCAGAATTCTTTTGGTACGAAACAGTGACTTGTGCAAGTAGTATATAGCAAACGGCTAAAAATGTTGAACAGTTTAACACGAATATAGTTAAAAAAATTATAAAGCTAAAGAGGTGAATAAGTTATACAGTTAACAAGTGATCGAGTGATCAAGTTAACAAGATAGGCTAGATAACAGGTTCACCTGATAACCCCGATGAAAAATCGGGACAGGCATGATAACAATTTATATGAAAAAAGAAACACACATAACTACGATAGCCCAGTACGCTTTTATCCTATTATGGGGATATGCGGCTAGTATCAAGCTCTGGAACTGGGAGCAGAGCAGACGGGAGATGCACCTGCAGCCCTTTCCCGATTGGATGGGCGATATACTTTTCTGGTTGATCCCTTTGATTGAACTGGTATTGGTATACCTCCTAATTCATCAAAACACCGTAAAGCGAGGTATACAGTTATCTATCCTTACGCTCAGTGCATTTACCCTTTACCTAGTACTGGCTGTTGGCAAAGCATTTGGCAAGATCCCCTGTGCCTGTGGTGGGATACTGAGCCACATGGGACACTGGGAACATATCGCATTTAACCTGCTATTTATAGCAGTCGGAATATTATCATTGGTATTGGCCACTAATGGCAGGCCGGGAGATGTTCTCCACAGTGCGCGCAGAAAGGAGGGTAAAATCTTATCGTAAGTGAACCTATCACGCAGGTATGAGGCTTTACCTGCACACAATTGGAGCTACTCCCTCTGGCAGAGGTCTCTGGAATGCCATGGAGCAGGTCGTGCGATGGACCTGATAAAATCAAAGCACATTAACCCGTTTTAAATTTTATATTATGAGACCGTCATGATTTATTCAATCACACAGAAGGATGAATAAATCTGATAGCTTCATCACAATTTAAAACACAAATTTAAATAGGTGAAAAATATATTTAAAAATTTGAACAAAGGCGCTTTAGTAGCACTTGCATCAGCCGGGCTATTTGCAATCTCTTGGACGACAATTGAAAGCAAATTAGCACCACAGTGGTATCAAGTGGAGCTGAAAGAAAACGGGGATCCCGAAAATCTAGAAGATTTCGAAATCAACCCGATTTCTATTGGCTCTCCAACTGGAGATTGCGACCTAGGAACTATTACACTATGTGCAGTAAAGCTTGAAGTAACTTCAGGACCATTTCCATCCAACATGGATGAAGCTGAAAACTTTCCTGCCGTCAATATAACTGCTAGGGCACATAAGGATTAATTAATCAAGTTTAAAAATTTGGCCAATACTATTTTCAAGATAGGAGTCTTTCAACCGGACTCCTATCTGTCATTCTGGGCTAAACCTGTTCTTTTAATTTCTTTAGGAGGTATAGGCCATACGTATTTAGGGTCATTAGGTAACAATTGATATTCCTCCTCTAATACCAATCTAGTAAGTTTACTTTGGAAAGGAATTTCCTTATTATATCTTTTCAAATCGCTCCATCTAGTTCCTCGCATACATAATTCAATCCTTCGCTCTAATATAATTTTTGTAAGCATATCTTCCATACTACTTGCTGAAAAATCAACCGGTTCAAAACTATGTTTTTCGTATCTCTTAATTAATAAATCATTCAAATATTTTGAAGCGTTGAGCTTATCATTAAACCGGGCATAACATTCAGCAATTATGAGATAAATTTCATCTACAGCTAGCCCCGTAAAATAAGCTACGTTACCACTGTATGAACCTTTGAATGTAATCCTGCCATCGGATTCTGTGTATAAAAAGGCTTTTTTTCTCAAGTCCCGGTTACTCAACAAAGGCACTAAAGTTTGGCTTAGATCATATCTTGAATTTGCAATAATTGTGGTCGTTGTATTCCAAAAATGAAGGATTACCTCGGGATTTCCTTTTCCATATAAGAAATCTGAAAAAGTCACCCGGTTAGCTATCCCCTCTAATAAATTGAAGTCAAGCAAAGAAACATTGTCATCAAGAACTAATAAAGCATACCTTAGGCAGTCATCATATTGCTCCATTTCCAAATACACTTTCGCTAACAAAGTCCTAATTGAAATCTTTGAAACAGTGAATTTATCATGTACAGCTTTGTCACCTATTAATTTCTCCGCTTCTATCAGATCTCTTTCTATAAACCGATAGGTTTCTTCCAAACTACTCCTTTCTACGTTTTTATTAATATCATAGTCATCCCTTAATGGTAGTCCCAACAAGGTATTGCTATTCTCAGGTGAATAGACATGACAAAAAGTTATTGCTAATTGATAATAATTCCACGCTCTATGAAATAATGCCTGAGCTACCACCTTATTTTTTTCATCAGTGCTCCCTTCGATTTTAGAAACCTCTTTAGCGATATTTGCATATAATATTCTTTCATATGTTTTATCCCAATCCATACTATTGTCATTCGATTCGAAAATGTCACTGTTCCATGTGTATGCATTTGTAGCCCATTTCTGAGTTAAGGGGATGGCTGAAATAAAATTATCCTTCACGGTGTACTCGTCTGCACCAATAAAGTTTAGATATAAAGACGTTCTATTCATAATGCTCTCCTGACCTAGAAGAGACTGATAGTCTTCAAGGGTCTGAGGAACTACTTGGTTAGCATTACGTTTTACATCAAGAAAATCTTCTCCGCATGCTATACATAAAAGCAAAGGGAGAAAAAAAGCTAATTTATTTATAAAATTCTTCATAATTAAAAATCTAACTGTATACCAACCGCAAATGATCTAGGTTGTCTGAACTCCCTATTGTTATAATCAGAATCTATACCACTCTTATTTTTCGCCCAGACTAAACCTAAATTTTTAGCCTGCGTGTAGATTCTAATAGATTTCATGTTTATTTTACGATTTAAATTCATTGGAATACGGTAAGCCAGGGTTACATCTTGAATACGGATGTGATCACCTTTCTCTACAAGAACATCTGAATTTTCATAAACCGTTCCAGAGTATTGTGCAGCGTTATCACTCGAAGCAGGCACATATGTATTCTTTTCATCACCTGGTTTCTGCCATCGATTTAGATAATCCATATGATACAGACCGGGAGACCATTTTGAACCAGAAGCCATCGACTCCTTCACAAAGAAATACTTATATTTATAAGCCATAAGAATAGACGCTTGAAATCCATTCCAAGAGAAATCATTTCTTAGGCTACCAAACACGACTGGAATTTTACTTCCTACCCTTACAAGGTCTTCAAATTTCAGACTTTTAAAAAACGCAGCATAATTTTCGGTTTGCTCACCATCTACGAACATTTTGAGCAGACCATTATTTTCATCCAAGCCATACCAAGGTATTGCAAATATTGCATCCCTACTATATCCCTCGACTGGTACTGTACTTGTCCCGAGGTAATTGTTTAGTGAAAGTTGATCTGTGCCTCGGTACTTGGTTACTATATTTCTAGTAATACTTAATTGGAAAGAGGTTTTCCATTTTAACTTTCCTTGTAGATTATCCGTATTTAGAACAACATCCAGTCCACCTGTTTTTAAATCTGCGTAATTACGTAGGTTAGATTTTTCTGCTGTTGCACCCGGTGAAATCCCCGTATTTGAAGGAAGTATATCAGCACCTATTAGATCTACTGATCGTTTGCGATAGTATTCAATACTACCTAAAATCCTACTCGAAAATAAATTAAAATCTACACCTAGATTCATCGTATTGACTTTTTCCCATCGCAAAAATGGATTTCCCGCACTACGTAACTGCGCTGCTTTATTGCCCGTTATATCATCGATACTATAGAAAACTGTAGGTAGAGAACTAATATCTTTGTTTACATTTCCGGCACTACCATAAGTAGCCCTTAGTTTTAACCGGTCAATACCATCAATTGGAGGGAACCAACTTTCGTTGGTTATGTCCCAACTAGTTCCTAAAGACCAAAGTGGTGTTCCTTTTTGATTTGCTTTCACACCAAATAAATTAGAGCCATCCCATCGAATAGAACCGGACAAACTATAAGTATTTTTTAATGTATAGCTAGCATTCCCAAAATACGACAGGTAACGATCTATAAATCGGTTGGTGTAATCGGATGGTTGGGGAACAAAAACTTTATAACCCTCGGGACTAACCAGATATGCGTTTTTAAAATCTAGATTTCTAGAGCCGATTCGCAGATCAGGATCATAATTGAATAACCAAACTTCTGGAAAGTGGTCATTTATGGCTTGTCTAATTTCACCTCCCACTAAACCATTAAGTTTTTGGTCCGATCCAAGTTCATGATTATAATTTAGCTGTACTCGCCCCGAATGGCTCAATGAACTGAAGCGACCATGCTCTTCGAAGATACCTCCATATGGTATTATCTTTGTTCCGCCGACCTGCGTGTATCTATTAACCATATTTCGCACATAATAACTATCCTTATCAAATACAGCTGTACCTACATTACTCCCATTTAAATATTGATAATTAACATTGAGATTAAAATAACCGAGAAAATCGTAGCGTAAACCAACATTTGTGCGAAGTTCCATTCGGTTGTTCTGCCTATCGATCAGCTCCCTTTCTTCCAAAGGTCTGAACTCCCAATCGAGTAATCCATTAGCTTCGGCCTGATTGATATAAGTTTGACGATAATCCTTTATAATTGGTAAAGCCTCCCCGTTTTCACCAACCAATCGGGTGTATGGTGATAAGCGTACATGGGTCATTTGTCCCATTAGTTCATTGAGCGTAATTCCGTTATTCAGGCTCTTCTGCTGGCTGTACCAAATTCCGGCATTTAGTTCTAAATCATTAAAGGGTCTAAAGGTATTTTGCAGATTCAGATTGATCCGGGTGTTATTATTACCGATTACATCTGCCCTATTTCGATCATATCCGCCCGATACATAATAGGTATGCTTATCACTTCCGCCTCTGGCATTCAGGGCATACTGTTGATAGATGGACTGCTGGTACAGATACTTCATGGCCTGTTCGCGCACTTCGGTCTTCTTCATCAACACCTCTCGACGATCAAATTCCTGCTGGCTCAGTGTTCCGTTGTCCAATGCCATCAGCATCTCCACATACTCCGGAAATGGCACCTGCTGTGCATTGGGCAGATAGTAACCTCCCTGCTCGTATTTTTCCTTTTCGATCTGCATGACGACTTCTGACGGGAGCCTATTTCTACTGTATAGCAGATCGGGCTTTTGCCCTACGGTCACATTACTATTCATCGACAGCTGTCCCTTTTGGTTGTATCGTCCTTGCTTGGTTGTGATGACAATCACACCATTGCCCGCTCGGGCACCCCATATACTGGCTGCAGTGGCATCTTTTAGGATAGTTATATTGTCGATATCATTCGGATTGATCGATGTAATATCGCCTTCGTACGGAAAATTATCTACAACAATCAATGGTGTAGCATCAGACTGTATAGTCGCCAACCCACGCACGCGAATATCAGCTGGGTCAGAACCATTTGGATTGACAAACTGCACGCCCGAGGCGACACCATCCAGTCGCTGTAATATATTGCCTCCAACAGATCTATTGAGTAATTCATTATCCACGACAGTAAAAGAACCTGTCGCTCGTTCTTTGGGGATCTGGTAAAAACCTGTGTTTACAATTTCAACCTCTTTTATAAAATGGTCATCATTTACAAGTTGAATAGTAATGTCGCTCACATTAGAGTTAATCCATCTCTTTTCTTTTAGATAGCCTACACAGCTTATGATTAATGAATCTGGAAGTCTTAGATTACTAAACATAAAATACCCATTCGAATCGGTATGAAAGATTTGTTTGCTTTTATTAAAGGCAACAGTGGCTCCAGAAACCGGCACCCCCTGTTTATTAAAAATATAACCAGAAACCTGCGCCTTAACATGGACAGCAACAAATAACAGTGTGCAAATTAAATATGTTTTCATTTTTTTAATTTGAGGTTGAATATATCCATTCGGAGGCCATTGGAAGGTCTACTGATTTTCCATGTATTAGATCTCTCACGACTGCGGCATCATAACCTTTCGTATTGGTAATACCAATGAGCTTACCATCCATAATCCATGCTGATCGACTTATTACCGGTCTGTCAAAGAAAAAACTATTTATTATATTGGTTTCGGGTCCAAAAAGAATGGGTAATCCCCAGTCTCTGCTCGCTCCGAAATACTGGGCACGAATGTTATGATCAAGCATTACTCCCAACACCTTTACACCATCTATCTCCTTTGCAATAACATTCCATTTGTCCATTGATTCAACACAGGGAGAACACCATGTTGCCCAAAAGTCCAATATTAATAGCTTACTGTCCATAAATTCACTTAGCGTACCTATCTTGGTTTCCCCACCTGAATCTACATATTGAAAGGCTATTGCTTTCAAAAACGTAGGAAGGTCATCACCAATTCTGACATCAGGTGTTTGTTTATAATCGAAATCATAGATTATTAACGGATAGTTTTTTATCAAGCTTTTCGAAACGTATTTTTCATTATGCTTGTCCGCGGTAGTATTAAAGATGTATTTATAAGAAATTAATACGGTATTTTCACTGTTCTCACTATCTGGTCCAGTAGGGGCTCCGACTTTTGCCGGAGACTGCGCAAAGAGCACCTTGTCCCCGAAATCAATTCGGGACGTAGCCCGATGCTGGGACTGCGCCATAGCGCTAGTCCCTAGCACATCGGGATAACTAAACAACACACAGAATAAAGTTATAAGCTGTAAGCTATATGTTTTAAGCCTTTTAGTATCGTCATGTCGACTGTATCCGCCTGTTGGCGGAGGAACGGAGACATCTAGAAACTTAACAGAACAACCGACCTCTTTTAAGCCCCTCTGCCGCTTTATTTCATCATCAACAAGCATTGACTCCACTTTAGACCTAAACTCCTTACAGAGCTCCCGAAAACCTTTTAAAATCAAACGTTTCTCCCGGAGGTCTTCTATAACCTTCCCGTCATTGCATACATCGCTCTCGTCACTGCGCTGCGTCCCGAATCTTCGGGAATATCGCTCAAGCGAGAGAAGCAGTCTATCCGACACACCATTTCCATCTCCCTCATTACCGCACTTTATTGTGTCATTCTTGTGTGGTTGATGTGTCAAACATGTACCGTTGTTGTGTTGAACATGTACTGAACATGTGTCGGGCATGTACCGTTTATGTATGTTCCCTGTTCCCTTTATGTGTGTTTCTGGTTCATAGACGGTTCTTAGCAAGTTCAGAGGAAGTGTTGAAACCTTTCGGTTCTTAAGCACACCACTAATGCGACTATTATGCAGGTATAATGTAGGTATTATGTAGGTATTATGTAGGCCTATAGCTTTACACAATGCCTGCGTAAGACATACTATACCCCTACTATATATACGCTTAATCCCTATGGGAACTATCCCCGCAACGTATTGCCTAAGTACCCCCAAAGTAGAAACAACCGTTATCCTCTGCTTATTCTCTACCCGTTCTCTATCTGTTCCTTGCTCTTTCTCTGGGCTTGGCTTGGGCTTCGCTTGGTATTTGTGCGCCTTTTCTTTGCCTGTTCTCTGCCTATCCGTTGCCTGTTCTTTGCCTATTGTTTGCCTATCC
>JBEBQJ010000123.1:0-14721 GCA_040395455.1 Sphingobacterium yanglingense
TGCCGATTATTTTGTCGGTTTATGGGCTTGGGATTCGTGGAAGCATGCCGTAGCGATAGCTCATGTAGATATTAATCTGGCAAAAAATCAGGTACGCGCCATGTTTGACTTTCAGGATAGTGCAGGAATGGTTGCAGATTGTATTTATCCAGACAGTAAGGAAAATAATTATAGAGACTCTAAACCTCCATTGGCAGCATGGGCTGTAAATGAGATCTACGAAGTTGATAAGGACAAGGATTTTGTTGAGGAGATGTACGGTAAGTTGGTCCGCTATCATAATTGGTGGTATATGAATAGGGATCATGACCACAACGGTATTTGTGAGTATGGTGCGACAGATGGAACATTGGAGGCTGCAAAATGGGAAAGCGGTATGGATAATGCCATACGTTTTGACGATGCAAAAATGCTTCAGAATAATTCTAATGCCTGGAGTATGAATCAAGAGTCGGTCGAGCTAAATGCTTATTTGAAAATGGAAAAGCAATATCTGAAAAAGTTCGCTGTTATTTTAGGACAGTCTTTTGAAGATGATGACAAGGATGTCGTGACTACTTTCTTTGATACGGATAGAGGCTATTTTTTTGACCGTAGACTAGGGGGAGAATGGATCGAACACTTTGGGCCAGAGGGATGGGCACCACTGTGGACAGGCTTGGCAACTCAAACACAGGCCGATGCAGTGGTAAAGGTGATGAGTGATACGTCAAAATTTTCAACATTTATACCTTTCCCTACTGCGGCTATCTCAGAAGAAAAATTTATGGATAGAGGATATTGGAGAGGACCAATTTGGTTAGATCAGGTTTATTTTGCGATATCTGGGTTGAGACGTTATGGTTATGCATCGCTTGCAGATTCGTATACGGAGCAGGTATTTGATCGTCTCGAGGGCTTGAAGGAGGAAAGTGCAATTCACGAAAATTATGAGGCGCGTACAGGTAAGCGATTGAAGGCTCCGCATTTTAGTTGGTCCGCGGCACACCTCTTCTTATTATATAAGGAATTTAAAACATTGTAAAATAAAAAAGCATCCCTAGGGATGCTTTTTTATTTTACAAGTTAGCTATTTCTTTAATGCTTGTTCGTATCTGTTGCTTACTTCTTTCCAGTTGATGATGCTCCAGATAGCTGCTAAATAATCAGGACGTTTGTTTTGATATTTTAGGTAATAGGCGTGTTCCCAAACGTCAAGACCTAAAATAGGTGTTCCTTTTTCTTCTACTACATCCATTAATGGGTTGTCTTGGTTAGGTGTCGAACTAACGAACAATTTGCCGTTTTTGTCAACAGAAAGCCAAGCCCAACCTGAACCGAAACGAGAAGCTCCAGCAGCATTTACTTTCTCTTTCATGGCATCTACAGAACCGAAAGTTTCGTTGATGGCTTTTGCTAATTTATCAGAAGGTTTTGTGTTTTTTTCTGGAGTCAAGATTGTCCAAAAAAGCTCATGATTGTAGTGACCTCCACCATTATTTCTAACTGCTGCACTTTGACCAGATATTTTTGATAGCAGTTGCTCAATACTTCCTTTTTCGGCTGCAGTTCCTGCAATTGCCTTGTTTAGGTTAGCGGTATAGGCAGCAGCGTGTTTAGAATAGTGTATCTCCATAGTCTTCGCATCGATTGACTCCTCAAATGCATTGTATCCGTATGGTAAAGGTGTTTGCTTAAACTGTGCAAATGTAAACTGTGCGGAAAATAATGCCGCTGCAAATAATGCTGTTTTAACTAGTTTCATGAGTTTTTAGTTTTAATATATGTTCAATATTAAGAATAACCATGTTAATTAACGATTAAGATTGAAAAATCATGTCACTTTTCGACAAAAATATTACATTGCGCTGTTCAAGATATCGGGCTAAACAGAGATTTTTGTCTCAGTCATCGTTCTCAAATGGCATGGACGGGTGAATACTAAAGTTTCTATTTTCTCATGAGTTCTACATATTTGTCCGTTGTTACGTTAGATGATCTGCATGCGCATCTGAATTTTAATCTTAAAACCAATGACTATATAGTTTTTGAGGTTAATAAGGCTAATTATCTGATGCAGAGAAATCTGTTATATAGGGCCGATTATTTTGGCGTATTGTTGGTCAAGGAAGGTTTTGTGCGGTATACGGAAGGGGAGTTGCAATATGTATTAAGGGCCGGAGATATTCTGTTTACCAATAATTCTAGATCTTTTAGAATTGATTATATCTCGGATGATTATGCGGCCTTGTATATGTTTTTCTCCGAAGAAGTTTTGGAAAGTGTTGGATTAAGTTTTGTTTCCAATGATGTTTCGGCAACCCTGTTGAACGAATCTCAGGATATCATCCGAAATGAGCCCGACTTGTTTGCACGTATGGAATTTTATATGCTGGAATTGAAACGCCTTAACACTCCCCATCTGGAGGCTCCGTTGATAGATGGTATAATGTTTCATTTTTTCTCACTTATCGTTCATGAGATTGTAGCCTTTTTAAGCAGAACTGTTTTGGTCACGCCAAAATCACCTAGGGAAGAAGCGTTGTCATCGGAATTTTTCCATTTATTAAAGCAGTTCTTCAGGCAGCAACATGATATTCAGTTTTATGCGGATCAACTCTTTGTGAGCCGAAAATATTTGGGCCGTGTTGTCAAAAAGACTATGTTGAGAACACCCAAGGAAATTATCAGTCAAATGCTTGTGTTGGAATCCAAGCTACTCTTAAGAACATCGAAACTATCTATTCAGGAGATTGCTTATGCGTTGGGATTTGCGGATCAGGCGTCATTTAGCAAGTTTTTCAAAAAGCACACCGACTTCTCTCCAACTTTCTATAAGTCTCGGGGAGTGGTATAGCCTTTTTTCCTACTTATAGCTGCGAATAATTGTCACAGTACTGTCTTAGCGGTTATTGGACGACGTTATGAAGCGACCTTTGGACAAATATTGGCGCTTAAGCACCATTTTATACTCGCTCTTTTTATGCGATTTTTGTCCGGAAAAATAAAAAAGGGTATATATTATGCGTCAAAAATTCGTGTCACAATCATTCAAATTATGGTTACTTTCATTTGTTCTGCTGGCTAGCTGTGGGCAAAATGAAAAGGGCGGAGACTTTAATAACGGGCCAATGGAGGTCCCGATTTCGACAATTACGAAATCAAATGTTGAATTAAAAAAAGAATATGCGGCTAGTTTGGAAGGAATTTCCAATGTAGAGATCCGCCCACAGGTTTCGGGTTATCTTACCAAAATATATGTGGAGGAAGGAGCTTATGTGCGTCAAGGACAGGTTCTTTTTAAAATCGAGGATCGGATTTATCAAGAGCAATTGCGTAATGCACAAGCTGTGCTGATGAGTGCACAGGCAAATTTGGTAAATGTAAAAATTGACTTAGATCGCAAAAAGGAACTCGTCAAAAGCAATATTGTGTCCGATTTGCAAGTAAAGGAAGCGGAGGCAGCCTATCAAGCAGCTCTAGGAACAGTTGGTCAGGCAAAATCGGCGATAGAATCTGCACGAATCAATGTTGATTTTTCGACGATAAAGGCTCCATTAAATGGTTTCGTAGGTCGGTTTAACTACCGTCTAGGAAGTTTGTTGGCTCCTACAAATCCTGAGGCAATAACGGTGTTGTCGGACAATCGCCAGATATTCGCGTATTTCAGTATGGGCGAAAATGAGTTTATTCGTTTCCAGCGCCAGTATGCCGGAGATACAATGGACGAAAAGTTAAAGAAAGTGGAAGATGTTGCCTTGAAGTTGTCTGACGGAGAAGGGTATGAACATACTGGACGTATAGATGCGGTCGAAGGGCAATTCAACAAAGGAACTGGAGCAATCACGCTGCGCGCCCGTTTTGACAATCCCAAAGCATTCTTAAGGAGTGGCAACACAGGTAAGATTATTCTTAAAGAACAGCTTACTGATGCGGTATTGGTTCCGATCGCTTCAACTAAATCAATTCAGGAAAAACTGTTTGTCTTTGTCGTGGATAAAGAAGGTAAAGCACAACAGACACCTATCACGGCTGTGGGTAAAGTAGGACAGGATTTTATTGTTTCGGATGGTGTAGAGGTTGGCGACAAGTACGTAGTCAGAGGATTTGATAGGTTACAGAGCGGTACTGCTGTAGTTGCTAAAAGCGAAAAGGGCCAAGAACAGAAATAACTAATACGTTATCATTTTCATTTTTTATTTATGCTAAAGAAGATTATAAAAAAGCCAGTTTTGGCTACTGTTATATCTATTTTGTTGGTGATTCTGGGAGTAGTTGGTATGATCAGTCTACCTATTACGAAATTCCCGGATATTGCACCTCCAACTGTTACGGTAATGGCTGTGTATCCGGGAGCGAATGCGGTGACTATCGCTCGTTCGGTGGCGCCGCCATTGGAGAATGCCATCAACGGGGTAGAAAATATGGATTACATCACATCGACCGCGAGTAACGACGGTACGTTGACTATTACCGTAATTTTCAAGTTGGGAACGGATCCCGATCAGGCGGCTATTAATGTCCAGAATAGGGTAGCGCAGGTCACGAATCAGCTTCCTGCGGAGGTTATCCAGGCTGGTATTACGACCTTGAAACGTCAGAATAGTATGATCGCAATGATCAATCTGACTTCTACGGATGGAAAGATGTCTGACTTGTTCTTGGAAAACTATGCCAAAATAAATATTCTCCCAGAAATCAAAAGGATTAAAGGTGTGGGGGATGCAATGGCATACGGAAATAAGGACTACGCGATGCGGGTTTGGTTGGATCCCGTAAAGCTGAATGCTTATGGTCTGACTCCAAATGATATCTCACGCGCTATTCAGTCTCAGAACTTGGAGGCTGCACCAGGACGATTTGGAGAATTAACAGATGAAGCTAAGGAGTATATACTTCGGTACAAAGGAAAGTTTACAGAACCGGAGGAATATGAAGGTATCGTCGTACGGGCGAATGCCGATGGGTCGGTGTTACGCTTGAAAGATGTAGCTACGGTCGAGTTTGGAGCATATAGTTATAATGTGTCGTCCCGCTATAATAAAAAGGATGCGGTGACTATGGCTATTTTCCAAATGACGGGATCAAATGCGAATGAGGTACAGATCGCCATGCAGCAACGTATGGATGAATTGGCTAAGTCATTCCCTGAAGGGATGGAGTATACCATTCCTTATGCGACAAAAGAATCGTTGGATCAATCGATAAGTCAGGTAATATGGACATTGATTGAAGCGTTTATCCTGGTATTCATCGTTGTTTATATATTCTTGCAGGATTTCCGGTCGACGTTGATTCCAGCTATAGCTGTGCCTGTATCTATTGTCGGTACGTTTTTCTTTATGAGTCTATTTGGTTTTTCTATCAATATATTGACTCTATTTGCGTTGGTACTCGCTATCGGTATTGTGGTGGATGATGCTATCGTGGTGGTAGAAGCGGTGCATGCGAAGATGGAACACAAAAAACTGAGTTCTAGGGCAGCGACGGTATCGGCTATGGGGGATATCTCAGGAGCGATAGTTTCGATTACCTTAGTGATGTCGGCAGTATTTATCCCTGTTGCCTTTATGGAGGGATCTACGGGCTTGTTCTATCAACAGTTTGCGCTGACATTAGCGATTGCTATTCTTATTTCGGCGGTCAATGCGCTTACGTTAAGCCCCGCATTGTGTGCGCTGTTCCTGCGTTCGGAGCATGGTTCGAATGGTACGGCTAAGTTGGGATTCAAACAACGGTTCTTCCACGGCTTTAATGCTTCTTTTAATAAGATGACGAATCGCTATGGAAGGTCTATCCTCTTTATGTTGAAATATAAATGGATTGCATTTTCGTTGATGCTTGTCTTTGGAGGTGCTTTCGTATGGATGTCTATGACTACGCCAAAAGGCTTTATACCAGATGAAGATCAGAGTTTTGTGATTGTTACGGCTAATTTAAGTCCAGGTACATCTAAATCCAATACGGCAGCAGTTATGTCAGATACAGAGGATGTCTTGTTGAAGCACCCAGCTGTACTGGAAGTGATGACAGTGGAGGGATTGAGTTTATTTACAGGAGCAATGTCATCATCCGCCGGTAGTTTGTTCGTCAAGTTGAAGCCTCAGGCTGCCCGTGCTGGTATCGATCAGGTAATTGGAGAGTTACAAGGAACATTGTCTGCGGATGACCGAGCGAATTTTTTGGTGCTGAACGTGCCAACTGTGGATGGATTCGGTAATACTAGTGGAATGGAGTTGGTATTGCAGGATCGTACGAATGGAGAGTTAGAGCAACTTGGTAATGTCTCTTATGGGATGATGGGTGCGCTTATGCAGCGTCCTGAAGTTGCCTTTGCTTTTACAACATTCGACGTATCTTATCCACAGTTTGAAGTTCTTGTTGATGAAGTGAAATCTGCACAGTTTGGCGTTAGTGTCGCTGATGTAATGGGGGTTATGCAGGGGTATTTCGGTAGTATACAGTCTTCCGATTTTAATCGCTTTGGTAAATATTACCGGGTGTTAGTCCAGTCTACCCCTGAGACCAGAAACGACCAGCAAGCGCTTAATGGGTTGTTTGTTCGAAATGCTAACAATGAAATGGTACCTATAAATACACTAGTGACTCTACAGTCTACTACAGGTGCTGAGGTGGTCGAACGCTTTAATCTATTTAATGCGTCTAATCTAACGGTGGTTCCTACTCCAGGTTACAGTACGGGACAGGCTATGCAAGCTGTAGAAGAGGTTAGTGAACAGGTGTTACCTCCGGGGTATACCTACGATTTCAAAGGGATGAGCCGAGAGGAGAGTCAGGCTACTTCGCAAACGACAATGATATTTATTCTTTGTATTGTCTTTGTTTACTTCTTGTTGTCTGCACAATATGAGAGCTATATGTTGCCATTTGCTGTTCTTTTGAGTATTCCTGTGGGATTGTCTGGTGTGTTCTTTGGTATTGGCCTTGGAGGATTGTCCAATAATATATATGTACAAATCGCTATGGTCATGCTTATTGGTCTCCTGGCAAAGAATGGTATTTTGATTGTCGAATTTGCGATACAGCGCAGACAGGCTGGAAAGAGCCTGGTAGCCTCGGCTGTTGAAGGAGCAAAAGCGCGGTTGCGCCCGATTCTGATGACATCGTTGGCATTTATTGCTGGTCTGACACCTCTTCTGTTTGTTGTCGGTCCATCTGCAATGGGTAACCACTCTATTGGTTATGCAGCGATATTCGGAATGGTGGTAGGAACAATATTGGGACTTTTTATTACCCCTATTCTTTTTGTTCTGTTTCAGTTTTTACAGGAAAAAATGCAGGGTAAAGAGCTTACAGAGGCTGATTGGGAACGATAATCAAATGGGGTTATGCATATAGGAATTACAAAAATGAAACAAAATTTTATACTCAAAGCTATCCCATTGGCGCTATTAGCCGGATTGGGGGCATGTACAGTACAGAAATATCAGCGATCTGAAAATCTGCCGGTTGCAGCGAGTTATCGAGATGTGTTCGATGGGATCGGTACAGACTCGGCCGAAAATATAGCTAATCTGGATTATCATAGTTTTTTTAGGGACCCGCTGTTGATCCAGCTTATAGATAGTAGCTTAGCTAAGAATAACAATCTGCTGGTTGCTATCAAGCAGATTGAGATAGCCTCATTGGGATATAAGCAATCTAAATGGGCGAATGTACCGGTTGTGCAGGCTACTGTCGTTGGAGCGGGTATAAATAGACCTTCTGATAACAGTTTAAATGGGCAGATGGCACAGCAGGGCATAGGTAAAAGCTATACCCCCGATTATAATGCTGCTGTGTTGGGTGTTTCTTGGGAGGCCGATATATGGGGGAAAATAAAGGCGCAGAAGCAAGAAGCATTGGTTGATTATTTAAAAACGGAAGAAGCAGTACGGGCTGTCAAATCTGGATTGGTCAGCGAAGTAGCACAAGGTTATTATAATCTTCTGATGTTGGACAAACAACGGGAAGTGAGTCAGCAGAATTTGCTATTGATGGATAGTACACTCGCCATTCTCCAAAAGCAAATGGAATTAGGATTGACGAATGCTCTGGCTGTACAACAGCAAGAAATGACGCGTGATCAGTTAGATCATCAGTTGCGGGATATTGAGAGTGCTGTCCATACGCAAGAAAATGCGTTACAGTTGCTCTGTGGACGTGTCCCCGCCGCAATAGTGCGGAGCAAAGGACTTGACGAGATCTTAGTACCTAAGGAAATGGAAACAGGAGTGCCGGTTCAACTTTTTGGAAATAGACCCGATGTACGTAGCAGTGAATTGGAAATTCGGAAACTACAGTTGGCAACACATGCCGCTAAAGTAAGTATGTATCCGGCATTGAATATTACAGCGCAGGGTGGACTGAATGCATTTAAAGCTTCGAATTGGTTTAACCTACCCGGTTCGTTGTTCGGGATGGCTGCAGGGAGTGTTGTGCAACCGGTATTGCAGGGAAAGCAACTGAAAACACGATATGAACAGTCTAAGATTATGGTGGAGCAAGCTGAATTGAATTTCAAACAATCCCTATTAGTGGCCGCAACAGAAGTGTCGGATGCATTGATACGGATACAAAAGCTGGAAGAGCAAGAAGCGATTTCGCTGCAAATGGTGGATCGAGCTGGAGTTATGGTAAATAATTCCTTGACACTATTCCGTTATAATAATGCCAGTTACCTGGAAGTAATTTTAGCACAGACTAATAAACTACAGGCTGACTTGGGACTTGCGACGACCAAAACATTAAAGCTTCAGTCTATTGCAAATCTGTATAGAGCACTAGGCGGAGGCTGGAAATAAAAAAGTTAACCCCTCGATCGATAAGTCGGGCTCCTGGAAATGGAGTCCGACTTATTTGTTTTTGCAACTATAGTCGTTCTATCTCTAAGGAAAGTGCCATCAGTTCTTGTTTTAAGAGGTTAATGTGAGATTCGACTTGGTCGTACATATCTGCACGATTGTTAAGTTCTTCCGCTTTATACTTTCCTCCCTTTCCAAAATATAGTTTGTCTAATTTTAATTCATCGTCCTCTTCGTCTATTTGTCCAAAGTTCTTCCACTTTTCAATAATTTGATTTCTTACTGATTTGGTGTCAGGTTCACTAGGGTCAGCGTAGTTTAGATAATACCAGATGAAAGGAGGAAAGTTGGTTGATGTTTCACTCCCAAGCCATACATCTCTCAATGCATTTCTTTCATGATAGAAATCTATTTTGCGTTTGTTGAACAACATCAACAGACCTATAGACGCTTCTGCGATACCTGTGCCAATACCTATACTGTTACTTACGCGTTCATTATTGATTGTTCCACCCGTCGCAATAGCTCCACTTGCTCCTATGACAATAGCACTAATCGTAAGTTTGGATTCTAAGTCACTTTGTTTACCTTCTAAAAAATTGGCTATTTGACTTGTGCGTTCTTCTTCGCAGTCCATCTCTGAAGAAACTGCGGATACAATCAACGAAGCATTATTTATCTTCTGAAAAATATCTAATCTCAAACTAATC
The DNA here is from genome assembly GCA_040395455.1 of Sphingobacterium yanglingense. Taxonomy (GTDB): domain Bacteria; phylum Bacteroidota; class Bacteroidia; order Sphingobacteriales; family Sphingobacteriaceae; genus Sphingobacterium; species Sphingobacterium yanglingense_A. The sequence goes on from JBEBQJ010000123.1 coordinate 9,494, forward strand.
ATATCCAATTTATGCTCCACGGAGGCTGAGCTAATGTCTTGTTTAGCACGTGCGTAACGCGTCAATGGATCTAGTATTCCTATGGCGTTGGCGATGTTGAGGCTTTTCTTTGATATCTTATTATGCAATAGACTGTCGATGGAGAGTTTATGCAGTGGGACGGGAAGCTCGCTTTCTTTATAGCTGTATATATTTTGTTGATTACAGTTGCTATGTCTCAACTGTGAGGAGAAAGCTGAGTTTTGGTAAGAAGCACAGGAACCTAGTAACGAAGATAGGGAGGCGATTGCAACGCACAAGGACTGATGTTTAAATCCGTTTCTTTTCATAAGCTACGTAAGGAATGGTCATGTAAGTTATAGTAAATGTATGATTTACTGGTATAAGTCACAATAATAACAGAAAAAATAAAATGCTTGAAAGAGGTCTTCAAATTATTGCTTTTGCATTTATATTTGCTTTTAGATATATTGATCTAAGTTTTAATTTTTATTTCATTCATCCTTATGATAGGTGATTTATTCTCTAATGAGAACTTTCAAACAATTGTAGTATCCTTGCTATGCGGTTCTATCGTTGGCATGGAGCGTGAGTACCGTAATAAGTCTGCAGGTTTTCGTACTGTTATTTTGATTTGTTTGGGAGCTACTATATTTACGATGGCTTCGCGTCTAGGGAATATGGCAGATGACCGGATTGCGGCAAACATTGTTACAGGAATTGGTTTCTTGGGGGCAGGGGTGATATTTCGTGGTAAGTTCTCTGTTCAGGGATTGACTACTGCAGCAGTAATATGGACGATGGCTGCAGTGGGGATGTTGGTTGGATTTGGACAGTTTATGCTCGGTATTTCTCTTGCAATATTGATGGTCGTGGTACTCTCATTATTTCAGAAGATGGAAACGGTATTGTCTAATATTTATTTCTCGAGAACGATTTATGTTACGTTTATAGATAACAAAGCATCCAGACTATATGAGTTCGAGACTTTTCTAAAAGAAAGTGGTATTAACTCGTTGCGAAAGGGGATTGAGAAAAAGGGGGACAAGCTTATGGTAGTATATGAGATATCGAGTAGGAGACAACGGGTACGAATGATGAACGAACGTATAATCTCTATCGATTATGTGGATTCATTTAGTAATATTTCATAAAATAGAAAAGGGGGATCTCTATTTCGCTGCCCTACAGTCGAAATGAACGATAACGTCTAAGAAAACCCATTTTAAATACATTAAGTCTCGGGTTACACTGGAGGCCGTTTTGCTTTTATTTCTTACGTTGATTTTAATATCTAGCTTCATTTAAAGGTCTGAGCTTTCCACGAGCAGAGCCCATTGGTCTATTTTCTGCTCTTCCCGTATTATTTTAAGCTTAATTAGCTAATACTAATAGCTAGGGAACATGTTATTACTACGTTATTATTTGACAAGTAATAAATCAGAACACACAAGGGAAATAACAGGAGTTTTATTCGCTTTGATCCGAATGAAGTCCCTGTTATCTCCGAATAAAGTCCGTATGAAATCCTTATTATATAATAAAATGTATCCTAGTTGGTATCAAGTTGAACCTGTTTTAGTTTAAGAAATGTGAAGTAATAGTTTTTTGCTGTATAAAAGAGGGGCTGTCTCGTAATACTCGAGACAGCCCCTCTTTTATGATATAATATAAAATGATTAAAAAGTCATTTTAATTGATCCATTCCAAGTACGTCCCCATCCCATCAATACAACGTTGGATGTGTTTATACCTTTCCAATTGTCTGTACTAGCAGTAGCTTCTGTATTTGAGGTAGCATCTGTAATATACAACGTGTTGAATAGGTTGTTTACATTTGCTCTAAGACTTAATGTGTTCTTGTGGCTCAATTGTAGTTTGTAAGAGATACCTGCATCTACCAATTCGTAGTTTGGTAAATGTAATGTCGGACCTACTTTAGGAAGGCTACCATATAGTCTCTCATAACGTCTGTAATCAGCATCGAAAGATAGACCTATCGGTAAAGAGTATTTTGCTCCAGCACCAAAGGAAGTTTGTGCAGCATCTCCTACATGTACGTCAGTAAGGTCGCGGTTGGTTGTTGCCAACTCAACGCGAGATTCATTACGAACAATTGTTGTAGCATTTCCATCGTATTTCCAGTCGCCTAATGAGCCGAAACCTTTTAATCTAAAGCCTTTGAATGGGCGCACTACAAAATCTAATTCTAAACCTTGGTGTACTTGCTTAACACCATAGTTTGAGAAATATAAGAAATCATTTACCTCGAGAAGAGAAGGATCATTATTAGGGTTGTATTTTTTAACATCAGCTGCTGTAGCACGGCTAGAGTTTCCCGTAACACGGTTGTCCCATGTCGTACGATAAGCATTAAGGTTCAAATCAAAATATTCCGATGCAAATTTATATCCAAGTTCTAAACCAATGATTTCTTCATTCTCAGCATTCTCATTGACATCATTTCTATTGTTCATAAAAATGTTATTCTGGTAAGGCTGTCTGGAGTAGATACCAGCATTACCAAATAAAGTATGGTTTTCTACTGTGTAGCTTAGCCCTCCTTTAGCATTATAGCCAAAGTTGTTAACGTCTTTCGATTTTTGATCCCCCGGCTTGTATTGGAAATAATCCTCACGTACGTTTTGTTGATAAGATGCAGAACCTTGGAAGAATGCAGTGAAGCCATTTTTTGCATACTCGATCTGTCCGAAACCGCCAGTATAACGTACGGATTGATCGTAATCCCAGCCTATTCTTTCTTCTGGGTTTTTAGCACGGTCTCCCCATGTCTTCCATGGGTTAGTTGTATAGGTTGTTGTGATATTGGTGACCCCAGGGAAATTTACATTGCCTTGGTGACCGATACTTGTAGCACCTAATAGATCTGTTGCCTGTCTGTAGTGTTCGCCTTTATAATCTCTTAGATCAAAACCAAGATTGAAATTCCAGTTTTCATTCAGCTGACGGTTGTAGTTGGAAACTATACCAAACCATTGGTGGTTATTAACATCAGCTAATAATATGGGATTTAAAAGCGTTTTGCTTGGTTTCTGATAACTCTGTCCACCACCACGCGCCATAGAAGCGTATACTACTGTAGATAAAGATGCTTTGTCTGAAATCTGCCAATCCCAGTTTAAGTTAGCAACTGGTTTGTGGTAGTAGTTTTTGCGGGGATTTATTTCTACACCATTGATTGTTTCTAGGTTGCCGTTATATTTACGTCCCTTTTCTAAGAAGTTACTTAATCTAGAAGTAAAACCTTGATTGTGCCATTGTGGTGCACCTGTCACCATCAAGTTTAGGTTATGCTTTTCATTGACTTTGTAGCCTATAGATAGGAAGTAGTTTTGGCCAGCGCCTCCAGTCCTGTCCATATAACCATCTCCACGCCAATCCGTAATCATCGCTGATACGGCAAAACCGCTTTTTAATAAACCTGTATTATATGCCAAAGTAGATTTACGGTACATGTCGTTACCAATAGAGCGGCTGAAGAAACCACCTTCTTTCATGTCCGTAGATTTTGTAACAAAGTTTGTGGTACCACCTACAGAAGAGATTGCCAATTTTGAAGAACCTAAACCGCGTTGGATCTGAATAACAGATGCAATATCGGTCAAGCCATTCCAGTTAGACCAGTACACCCGGCCATTGTCCATACCATTGATCGGCTGACCATTTAGTAAGAATGCGGTGTTGGATTGATCAAATCCACGCGTTGTCATTGACGATTCCCCAAAGCCACGTGCTTGACTTGAGATATAAACAGATGGTGTATTCGCTAATGCAGCTGTGATATCCTGAGCACCTACTTTTTCTTCAATTTCATCACGGCGGATTGTGGATACCGCAATGGGCGTCTGTCTACCCTCTGCAATATCAATCACGCCCTTTCCGACAATAACGATTTCGTCAAGGGATTGGTCTGCTGTAGGAACTAAAACAATCGTTCCGATAGTGCTTTTTTCTGAAAAAGTAAGGGATTGTGACGCATGACCAATGTACTTGATTTCTAGTTGTCCAGTGTTGTGTTCTGTTTTTAGTGTAAAATTACCATTGGCGTCTGATGACGTTCCAATTTTACTTCCAGAAACTAAGATTGTTGCTCCGGCGATAGGGTGTTTCCCGTCCGTGATTTTACCAGTTATTACTTGTTGGGCTAAAGCAATATTACCAGTAAGCATGCATGCTAAGGTAGCATACAATAGGGTGGATTTTTTTTGCATTATTAGATTAGCTATAAATTTGGCGCAAAGGTAGGATTTTTTATGTTCCGATAAAGCATTGTTTTGGAGTAAAATACATGTTTTTTAAGTATTTATTATATTCAGCCATTTTGTTGTTTATAACGGAAAAATGTTAGTTAGGAAATTGTTTTAAAAATTTAACATTGTTACGTTCGATCGTTCGGGTCGTGAAATAATTTGACGATTTCATAAATGTTAATTTTTGTTAAAAGTATAATTTTTGGCATCAAATCAAATTAAGTTTTTAACAAGCTGTTCTTATTTCTAAGATGTTTTGAAATAAGTGTAATTTTTGTTGAAATATGAAGCTTAGGTTTTGTGTTATATGTTGATTTACTGTATATTAAATTTATGTTAAGTGTGCTTTTTTGATAACACTCTTGTTAGTTTTGTTGTCGATTTAACTATCTTAATAATAAATATGAAAAAATCTTTACTTTTTTTCGCTTTGGTTTTAGCCAGTTATGGTACCGTTCAGGCGCAGGTTACTACAAGTAGCATGAATGGAGTTGTGACTGAGTCTTCAGGACATGTTACAGTTGGAGCTACAATTAAAGCAATCCACTTGCCTTCGGGAACCGCCTATTCTGGTTCTGCTAATTCAGCAGGACGCTTTAACCTTGCTAATATGCGAGTTGGCGGTCCCTACCGTGTGGAGATTACCTATGTTGGACAAAGTCCGATAGTTTATGAAGATGTATATCTTCAATTGGGGCAACCGTTTGTGTTGAATCCGATATTTGGAGCTTCAGCAACAGCCTTAGAAGAGGTTACTGTGACTGGAAATCGAGTTAAGAGTGAAAAGAATGGTACAGCAACAGTTGTTGGGCGTACTCAAATCGAGAATTTACCATCAATTAATAGAAGTATTAATGATTTAACGAGATTAACTCCTCAAGCGAATGGTACAGCGATAGGTGGTGGTAACTACCGCGCAAATAACTTTACCGTAGATGGTGCGAATTTCAATAATCA
>JBEBQJ010000124.1:0-14674 GCA_040395455.1 Sphingobacterium yanglingense
ACGCCGGTAGCTTTCTTAAGCTTTTCATCATAGACAATTTTTTCCACGATGCTGTCTGTTTTTAACGTGAGGTTACCAGTTTTTTTTGCAGTAGGAAGAGTAGATGAATTTGCACTAAAATAGCCTCCGAATGGACAGCCTCTTTCGCAGAGCGATCGGGCCATACATTGACCTCTACCCTGTTGTTTCTGTATATCTGTTATTTGCGCAAGGTTAGCCGATCTACCGATTATAGGAAACCGATCAGGAAAATTTTTGCGTATCGATGCCGAAATGTGACTTTCCACAGTGTTCATTTCAAATTTCCCAACAACTTCAGAGTCTGGAAGATTTTCTATTCCATCCCTATTGCCCGATATGCCAATGAATTTTTCTACATAACTGTACCAGTCGGACAAATCATTATATGCTATTGGCCAATAGACAGGCGTCTTAAAATGTGTTGGATTGTTAAATTCGAATTTGCTCCAACGTTGCGTTTGTCTAGCCCAAAGTAAAGATTTACCTCCTACTTGGTACCCCCTGATCCAATCAAATGGTTTTTCTTGTATATAAGCTTGCTCATTATCTTCAATATAGAAGTGAGACGTAGCATCGCTGTAGTTATAGTGCTTACTGATTAGCGGATTAGCTTTCTTTTGTTCCAGACTTACGGCTCCGCCATGGGGGAACTCCCAAGGATCAAGCATTGCTGTAGGATAGTCTTTTATATGTTCCACTTGTCGGCCTCGTTCCAGTAGCAGGACTTGTAATCCCTTTTCACAAAACTCTTTAGCTGCCCAGCTTCCAGAAATACCAGATCCAACAACTATAACATCAAAAATATCTTCCATAATTCAATACCGTGTACGTAAACATTACTAATTTAAGTCTTTTTTAATGGAATGATAAATACCCATTGTAAAATTTTTATTGTAAGTATATACTGTGAATAGTAAATACCAATGTACAAAAAAAGGTGGCTTTATAAAAGCCACCTTTTTAAATATAGACAATAGTTAGTGTCTATTTAATACCTAATTTAGCTTTTACAGCCTCAGTTACATCTTCGCCACCTTGGTAATATACAGCTGCTCCCGAACCGATATCAAAGATATAAGCATACCCTTTTTCCTTTGCTACCGCATTGATTGCATTCATCAATTTAGTTTGGATAGGTGCCATTAGTTCTTGTTGTTTTTTGCCGATATCGTCCTGAGCTACTTTTTGTACTTCTTGAACACGTGCTTGCATTTGCTGGAACTCTTGACCTATAGCCTGTAGTTTTGTTTGCGTTTCTGCCTTATTGGCTTCACTTTGGTTCAACATGAGATCGTTAGCCTCTTTTTCTTTCTTTTGGAGTTCAGCATACATTCCTTCCAATTCTTTTTGTTTGGAGTCACCCAATACCTTCAATTGCTCTTGTGCTGTTTTAAACTCTGTAGTTGCTTGAAATACTTCGTCCGCATTGACGTGTCCAATTTTTTGTTGTGCACTTGCTACTTGTACCCCCGCAAATAATCCTACTGCTAAAATTGCTCCTTTTACTAAATTTTTCATTCTTTTCATGTTAAACTCTACAATTACAAATGTAATTCTTTTGATAATTCTCTATTGTTAATAAATTAGTTTCTGTTATTTATTGTGCTTTCTCTGCTAGAGATGGATCGGGCTTGAACCCTAATTTGGTAATTACATCATTACTTTTGTCTAATCTAGAGCTAGCAAATAAGAACGTTACTTCACTACCTTTGTCCAATACTAAATCTAGCCCCTGGTTCGTAGCAATATCTTGAATAGCTTTGGCAACTCGCTCTTGTATAGGTTTTACGAGGCGAACACGTGTTTGGAAAAGTTCTCCTTCATAGCCGAATTTTTGTTTTTGAAAGTCTTTTACCTGTTTTTCTTTATTGACGATTTCATCTTCACGTCTTTTGCGCATATCATCATTTAAGAGTACCTGGTCATTCTGATAGGCTTTATATAGCCGCTCTATCTCTCCATATTGTTTGTCGACTTCACCCTGCCACTGTACCGATAAGTCGTCTAATCGTTTTTGAGCCGATACATATTCTGGAATATGTTTTAGGATGTATTCGGAGTCTACATAAGCCACACGTTGCGCAAAGGAAGCGCTAATGCTACAAGTTATAAAAGCTAAAATTGCGAATATCTTTTTCATCTCTGTATTATTTTTCTGTTTAACAAACCTTAATCATATTTCTATGACAACAATTATACTAAAAAGTTTAAATATTAAAAACCTCCCATGTTTTGCATGATACTAAAAGTGAAGCTTTGTTTCCATTCACTTGAGCGCATTCCAGGAATAGGGTCAAATGCATGCCCATAGTCAATACCCAACATACCAAATATAGGTAAAAATATACGAGCTCCTACACCTGCTGAACGACGTACTTTGAATGGGTTTACCTCAGAAAACTTCTGCCAAGTATTACCTGCTTCAGCGAAAGCTAGGGCGAAAACTGTAGCTTGATCATTCAACATAATAGGATGACGTAATTCTATTTGATATTTGGCATAGATAGGGCTACCAGAGTTAATCGCAATACGTTGGTAACCATTTCCTGTTGATTCTGGTATAATCGCACCATTGGTGTATCCGCGCATGGCAATAATTTCAGAACCCTGTAAGAAGTCAAAACCTTGCATACCGTCACCACCTAATTTAAAGCGTTCGAAAGTAGAAGTCTCCGTGCGATTCGTATAGTTCCCTAAGAAACCGAATTGAGCTTGAGTTTTTAAGACCAATTTACCAGCTATTTTCATATACCATTGGGAATCAAATTTCCATTTATGGTATTCAGTCCATTTATAACGCACCTCTTCTGGATCTGTTTTATAGTTGATATCGTTCCACGAAGAATATGGAGGAGTCAACTGCACTGAAAAGCGAAGGTGCGAACCTGATGTAGGATAGATAGGGGCATCGATGGAGTTACGACTGATCTCTTGGGTAAAGTTAAAGTTATAAGCCGTACCGTTCGAAAACAAGAAATAATTACCGTAGTTCTGTAATTTATAACGTTGGAATGATAGCGAACTGTTGATCTGGAAATAATTATCTGGCCATTGTAGACGTTTACCCAGCGATGCGGTAACACCCGTCATCCAAATACGTTGCAATTCAGAATCTTTTACCATCTGCTCTCCTGTATAGTAGTTGAAACCACCATAAGACGAGTTTGAAGTATAAGCACTTAATCCAAAGTAAACTGGTTTCTTTCCGCCCAACCAAGGTTCAGAGAAGGAGAAACTATACGATTGGTAACGTTTTCCAGATGTTTGCCCGCGTATACTTAGTTTTTGACCATCACCGCGCGGCAAAGGCTTCCAAGCATCTTTTTTGAAAAAATTGCTGGTTGAAAAGTTGTTGAATGTCAAGCCGAGTGTACCAATAATTTGGCCCGCTCCGTATCCTCCTGATAATTCAACCTGATCGGATGGTTTTTCCACTACATTGAATATAACATCCGTAGTACCCTCTTCATGGTTCATTGTAGAAGATGGAATATCAGGCGTGATCTTTTGTTCATCAAACATACCTAACTGCGAAATCTCCCTGATACTTCTCATAATAAGCTCTCTGGAGTATTTTTGACCAGGCTTGGTATATATAGAACGTAAAACTACACGGTCATTGGTCACATCATTACCTTTTACGATAACATTGTTTATTGTGTATTGTTTCCCCTCACTGATTTGAATCTCAAGATCTATTGTATCATTGTAGATTTTCTTGATGACAGGATTGATATTGAATGTCAGATAACCATCGTTTTGGTAGAGCGCACTAATATCATCGCTGTTTCGGGTAGGCCCCGTCAGCTTGGCATTTAGTTTTTCTTCACTGTAAACATCTCCTTTCTGAACACCCAATAAAATATTTAGAATAGAATCTTTGTAACGCGTATTACCTGTCCAATCAATATTGCCGACATAATATTTAGGACCTTCATAAACATCCATGTTGATGCGTACTTCTTTCTCACCGAAGCGATATACACTATCCGACAGAATTTGGGCATCACGATATCCCTTGTCCTGTAGTTTTGCTACAAGCTTTTCTTTGGCTTCCTTATATTTATCATCTTTAAATTTGCCAGGGCCAAATATTCTAAACCATTTTCGTGGTTTTACTCCTTTAAGATATTTTGTCAATTCAGCATTAGTAAAGGTTTCATTTCCAGTGAACAAAACTTTATTTACTTTTATTTTTTTGTTCTTTTCAACATTTACGTTCAAAATCTCATTGTTTGCTTGTGCAGAGTCTTTAAGCGTGTTTATCTTTATATCTGGGTACAGATACGATTTTTCCCTTAGAAAACGTTGTATGGTAGATCTTGTAGACTGTATGAGGTTCTCGTTGACGATACGGCCCGAACTCGAGTTCAGGCGTTTATTTACCTCTTCAGTTTGAGATTTGCTAAGTCCTTTAATATCAATTCGAGTCAGCCTAGGTCGTTCTTGAACACGGATTTCAAAGAAAATGGTTTCTCCGTCAATTCGAGTTGCCCATAGTTGTACATCTTCGAAGAGATTTTGAGCCATTAAGTCCTTAATAACACTAGCAGTAGCTTCCCCTGGTACTTCTATATATTGTCCCACGACCAGTTTAGAAATCGTAATTAATACATCTGTATCCAAGTATTGGGCTCCCTTTACGGTGACGCCACCGATGACGTAATCTTTTGGTTGTAGATAAGAAATCTCATCTGGGTCTGAGAGATTAACAGGCCCGCGATTTGCAATTTGAGCAAATGTAGAAGAGATGTTCAACAAAAAAAACGCTGCTGTTAGTATATATAGTTGCTTCATTTACTTGTTATTATGGATGCTAAAGTACATCAAACTCTTGTTAATTTTTGTTAAAAATATAATTACGATAAACCCTTGTTTTGCAGGCTGTTACGTTCTGTTTTTTGTTGGTATTAAAGCTGTTCGCTTATTTTTCCAAATCTTCTTTCACGCATCTGGAAATCATAAATAGCTTCAAACAAATTTTCTCGATCGAATTCCGGCCACATTTTCGGAGAAAAGACAAGTTCTGTGTATGCAAGTTGCCACAACAGAAAATTGCTTATACGATACTCGCCACCTGTCCTAATCATTAAATCCGGGTCGGGGATATCAGAAGTATATAAGTTTTGTTTAAAAACTTGTTCGGTTATAGCATCTGCATCCAATTCTCCCTGAAGTACCTGTTTGGCGATACGTTTGCTTGCTTCTATAATTTCGGCGCGGGCTCCATAACTTAATGCTAGACTTAGCGTACATTTAGTGTTGTCTTTTGTAGCCTCCATTGTTTCTAAAAGAGTCTTTCTGGCATTGCTTGGCAATTCATCGATATTACCTATCGCATTTAACCTGACACCGTTCTTTTGAAAAGTCTTGAGTTCTTTATTTAATGAATTTATTAATAATTCCATCAACGCTTGTACTTCCAGTTTTGGACGATTCCAGTTTTCTGAAGAAAAAGCATATAGTGTTAGATAGGGGACTCCCAAATCTATGCTGCCTTCGAGAACCTCTCGGACAGCTGTAACTCCGTTTTTATGACCAAAAACTCTTAATTTGCCTAAACCTTTCGCCCAACGTCCATTCCCATCCATAATAATAGCAATATGTTGAGGTAGATTCTTAAGGTCTATATTGTTTTTAATACTCATTGATTTTACTAAACTATTACTGCCACCAATAACACTTTTTACTAATTATTGTATATGTCAATGTTAATCCTGCGGTCATATAACCATCAAATTTTTTTCCATCTCCACGGGCTGTTCCTTGGTTGATCTGTAATTTTCCAGCACTAGGGTCAGCTAAAAATAGGACATCATTTATGTCGAGCTCATTTTTATTCGGATTAGGTAATTTCACTTTATCCGGGCTCAAGTAATACTGGCTTACACCATCTATATTGTCACTTAAGACTGTTCGATAAACTGCTTCAGCCCCGACAGACCAAGGCCCTTTTATATTATATTTAAACCCAACGCCAAGCGGTATTGCTACCGCAAATTTAGAAAATGTGAGGGGATTCCCACCTTTATCTGCTTCGAGGTATAACTCGTTCAATAAAACCTTCTTAGCATCATAGTTGACATAAGGGGCGTGCATGATACCAGCTACCCCGGCTAAAATATAAGGCGTATACCTATTCAACTCTCTACCGGCAATGTACCTGAAAAAATTAAACTCTGCTGTTACTGCAAGTTCGGATACCGTGTTATTGAATTGAAGATTTCTGAGCTTTTGATTTAAGTTCTTAAAGTCTTGGTCTCTTGCAGATAGATAAAGATGACTGTAACCTAATCTAATACCCCAAGTAGGGTTAAAATTGTATTTAGTAAATAGTCCAAAGCCCAGGTTTTTGAGATAGAATGGATTGCTTACATTGATATCTCCCATATAACCTGTCCCTACACCGGACACACCAAACTCATACTGCTGCGCATAGCTATCCGACAGTATGAATGATAATAGGGTTAATATAGCGATACGAATTCTAATCAATTTTACCGATTTTGGTTGTAAAGATAAAGTTTTTGCAATAATTGTATAACCTTAATTTGTGTTAAATCAATTATTAAACCTAATAATTACGCACATCGATTCCCCAAAGCAATTTTTCCCGCAATGTGCGGAAATATCCATCTTTTTCTAAACGGATTAGATTTATGCTGAAAGGTGCTTTACGGATGCTTAGTTCTATGCTCGTAGGTAAGGTCTCACTTTTTGAGTCACAGCTCAATATGAACTTTTCTGTGCGACTTTCGATACGCAGACGTAGCGTCATGTTTTCTGATACAACTATTGGACGCACATTGAGGTTATGGGGCGAAATAGGAGTAATCACGAAGTTTCCACTGCCAGGCATAATGATAGGCCCACCACAGCTTAAAGAATAAGCCGTAGAGCCCGTAGGTGTAGCGATAATGAGGCCGTCAGCCCAGTAGGAATTTAATAATTCGTCATCTATCTTGGCATCGATTGTAATCATCGACGAACTGTCGAAACGAAAAACAGTAATATCGTTAAGGGCAAAGTTTTCTCCTTTAAAAAGTTCTTTATAGTCACTCTCTACAAGTAGTAGCGCTCTTTCTTGAATATGGAATTGCTTGTTTAAGATTTGATTGAGCGCAGATTCTATTTCATTTTTTTGGATATTGGCCAAAAATCCTAATCGACCAAAATTAATACCTGCTATTGGGATGCCCGAGTCCCGTATTATTGATACGGCAGCCAGCATAGTGCCATCACCTCCTAAGCTAAGCAGAAAACTAATGTCCTTCGGTAGGTCTTCATGATCTGTGAAGGTTTCTATATTTTGAAGGGAAAAATCGTTTTTTAATAAAAAGTCATAGAACTCCGCATGGACAGAGATTTTGACATCTCTTTGAACTAAATAATGAAATAAGTGGTCGACATAGGAAATCACTGTCGAGTTGAAGATTTTGCCAAAAATTGCAATTTTAATTCGCTCCATTGCTGTTATGCTAGTACTAAACCACAAAGGTGCAAAGAATCGGTTATAAATCTAAATAATTCATCAAAAGGTCATAGCGGTCTTGTATATCTGATTGCTCGCCTCCGTCACGGAAAGTAGCTTTGACGATGTAGTCATTTCTCCATAGGGAAGAGACAACCCCAGCAATATTCGTTTTATTGACTTTAATTGTCATTTCTAATTTTGATGAGTCTGGCAGACGGTGTATTGCTGTACTAAGGATATTGGTGTTTTCGGCTTCAATAATCCGAGCGATATGTGAAAGAGCATTATCCCGAATGCCAAGCTCAAGGACTATAATCGCTCCTTCGTCATTACCTAGGGTCTCATTGAGAGCGATTAGCAAATCCTGTTTAGTCAGTACGCCGACATATTCGTGTTTTTTGTTCAGTACCGGGATAAAGCAGTAGTCGTAGGTGCTTATGAGTTGGAGGGCATCGTAGATGTGTTGATAGTCAAAAAGATAAACCTGTTTTAGGTGTATTTTTAAATCTATTAATTGTGTTTTTTGATCTGTTTGGTCGAGTAGCGATTCTTCCGAAATCAAGCCATGGAAAACATTCTCTTTGACCACAGCCAGAAACTTAGCGTGACTTTCACTCATCTTCTGCAATACAAACTCTACAGTGTCTGTGTGCAAAACCTCGTGGTAATCAGTGGATATATATTGCCCGATAAACATAGTTGTTATTTTAATTATTAAACCCTGGATGCCTGAAAACGTTTAATCCCTAATCAAAAATAGCTATAAAACTCAATAAACTTGTTTTAAAATGTATTTTTCTTGCCGAGATACAGCTTTATTTTTTATTTTTACGCTTCACGAAATAAGGGGCAACCCATGCTTTCAAAACGATGGCGATAGAAAAAGATAAGTTTATACAGGTAAGGGAGGTCATACGCAAAAAAAATCCAGGTCTTGCTAAATGGATACCAAGCCCGTTAATAAGTTATTTGGAAAGGACGATACATGAAGATGAGATAAATGATATCATGTATCGCTTTAGGGATTTACAGGGCTTAGATTTTGTGGATGCATTAATTGAAGACTTAGGGGTAGAGGTTGTACTAGAAGGAGAAGAAAATATTCCAGAAACTGATGCGGTTATTTTTGCTTCTAACCATCCTTTAGGTGGTCTCGATGGCATCGCTTTTATGCATGCTATTGGCCGCTACAGAAGGGATGTGAAGTTTCTGGTAAATGATATCCTAATGAATGTTGGGAATTTGCAACCCTTGTTTGTAGGGGTCAACAAAATAGGTGGGCAAGATAAGAGCGCGATTTCTGCAATAGAGGAAGCTTATGCAGGCGAGCATGCGCTATTGGTATTTCCTGCAGGGCTCGTGTCCCGTAAGGTTCATGGGAATATTGAAGATCTCGAATGGAAGAAAAGCTTTGTTTCAAAAGCCAAAAAATATAAAAAAGATATTATTCCGGTATATATTGATGGTGAAAATTCAAGTTTTTTTTATAACCTATCACGGTGGAGAACTAAATTGGGGGTAAAGTTTAATATTGAAATGTTGTATTTGGCGGACGAGTTTTTTGCCCAACGCAATCAGCGAGTAGTAATTAAAATTGGAAAGAAAATTCCATATTCGGTTTTTGATACATCAAAGAACGAAAGACAATGGGCTGCATACACAAAGCAGTTGGTATACGAATTGAAGACGGAGAAATAATTGTATGGAAGAAATAATTGCCCCAGTAGATAGGGGGTTAATCAAAGCAGAGTTAACAAAAGAAGCTTTTCTACGGTATACCAATAATGGGAATAATGAAGTTTACCTCATAAACTATCATTCTGCACCAAATATTATGCGTGAAATAGGTAGGCTAAGGGAGTTGACATTCCGAGGTGCTGGTGGAGGTACCGGTCTTGAGATTGACATCGATGAGAATGATACTTGTCAACATAATTATGACCAATTAATTGCCTGGAATCCGGAAGACGAAGAGATTATTGCTGGTTATCGCGTTATCCGTTGTGACCAAGCAAAGGATAAAGAAGGGCAAATTCATCTCTCAACGTTGCATTATTTCGAGTTTTCGGACGACTTTATAAACAATTACCTTCCTTACACTATTGAATTGGGGCGCTCTTGGGTACAGCCTAAGTATCAACCCTCCATTGACAACCGGAAAGGGTTGTTTTCATTAGATAACCTTTGGGATGGATTGGGCGCATTAGTCGTCATTAATCCGGATATTAAATACCTGTTTGGAAAAGTTACGATGTACACCCATTTCAATGCACAAGCACGTGATTTGTTATTGTACTTCATGGAATGCTATTTTCCGGACAAGAAAAATATGGTGAAACCCCATGCAGATATTTTGGTTGGGTATAAAACTGATATAACACCGCTCCTAGGGATTTTTGATGGATTGTCCTATAAAGAAGGATATAAAGTGTTGAATAAGCGCGTGCGCGATTTGGGAGAGAATATTCCACCACTTATCAATACCTATATGAACTTATCACCAACAATGATGACATTTGGTACTGCTATGAATGATGAATTTGGAGAGGTAGAGGAGACCGGGATTCTAATAACTCTGGACGATATTTACGATGTCAAAAAAGAACGACATATCGCTTCTTTCGATAGAGATAAGATCTACGGTAGTAGAGAAAAGACAAGAGAGAATTAGTTAGGTTCTCTCTTGTCTTTAAAAGTAAGGCGACCCTTGTATTAAGAAAGGCAGCTTTTTACCAGTTCTGATATTGTCTTTCCATCTGCTTGTCCCGCTAATTTTTGATTGGCCAATCCCATTACTTTTCCCATGTCTTTCATTCCTGTCGCGCCTGTTTCACCAATGATAGTCCGTATGATGGATTCTACTTCGCCACGATCTAATTGTTTTGGAAGATATTCTTCGATGACTTGTTGTTCTTCCAGTTCAATCTGAAACAAGTCCTCACGGCCCTGTTCTTTGTAAATTTCTCCAGACTCTTTGCGTTGTTTTACAAGTTTTTGTAGGACTTTGATTTCCGTGTCATTATCAAGTTCATCAATACCTGCTTTTTCTGTTTTGGCAAGCAAAACGGCAGCTTTGATAGCCC
The DNA here is from genome assembly GCA_040395455.1 of Sphingobacterium yanglingense. Lineage (GTDB taxonomy): Bacteria > Bacteroidota > Bacteroidia > Sphingobacteriales > Sphingobacteriaceae > Sphingobacterium > Sphingobacterium yanglingense_A. The sequence continues at coordinate 10,579 of JBEBQJ010000124.1, forward strand.
GAAGACCTCTGAGGCGGACACTATCTTTGGCAATCATTGCCGATTTGATATCTTGGTTTATTTGTAGTTCTAGTGACATCGTTGTATTTGTTTAATTTATTTTCTAACTATTACTGTTCCTGTTGCTTGTGCCGTAGGCATGATCAGCAGGTCGTTGATATTTACATGCGAAGGGCGGGATAGCACAAAGCTAATTGTTTCTGCAATATCTGTGCCCGATAGTGGGACGACACCATTGTATACGTTTTTCGCTCTTTCCTTGTCCCCTTTGAATCGAACTTCTGAAAATTCCGTTTCGACCATCCCCGGGTTTATCGCTGTTACTTTGATGCCAAAGGGCAAAAGGTCAATGCGCATCGCTTTATTTAGTGCATCGACCGCATGTTTGGTGGCACAATATACATTCCCATTTGGATATACCTCTTTTCCTGCAATTGATCCTATATTTATAACATGAGCTTGCGAGCTCTTCTTTAAAAGCGGAATTACAGCTTTACTTACATATAAAAGACCTTTTACATTGGTGTCAATCATACGGTCCCAATCGTCGGTGTCTCCATCCTGTATCGCATCCAGGCCTTGGCTTAGCCCTGCATTGTTGATGAGGACATCTATATTCTGCCATTCTGATGGGAGAGATGAGATCGCTTCTCTTACTTTTGCGTTGTCGCGTACATCAAGCATAAACGTGTGTATGTCGACATCTGCATGTTGAGCGAGAATCTCTTTGACGAGAGAATCCAGTCGGTCTGCTCTGCGCGCGCATAAAATAAGTCTATAATTGCCTTCTCCAGCCAATACTTGCGCACAGGCGGCTCCGATTCCCGAACTTGCGCCTGTTATTAATACTGTTCTCATTTTTGTTGTTTTAGAAGTCTGCTAATCTCCTACTTGCGGTTTGAAATGCTTTTATTGGAAGATTAGACTTATATATATATTCCGAATAAACCCCTTATCGAGCGGGGCCATGAATTGATTGTTTGTTGCTAATGGATGACCAGGGGCGAATACATTGCCAAAGCTTTGATTGAATTTAATCTCTGGCGACATCTTAAAGTAGGCAAAGAAAATATCTGCACCCAATCCCGCTTCCCAAGATAGGTATCCTGGATTCATAATTAAAGGCTCAGGTCTAGTTGATTCATTTTCATTTAAGATACCCTTATATTCACCATTTACTCCAATCCATCGTGTATAGCGGGCTCCCGCGATCAGATATGCCCGATAGCGATTGAATTTGTTGCTTAGTATTTTTTCGTCCGAACGGAACTTGATAGACAGGGGGAATTCGAAAGCGTTAAAGTTGGAACCTTCGTTTGATGATGCTACATGGCGTTGGCGCCGCATCAAAACTTTGTTTTCATTCGAGCTTTCTGTTTGTTTTAAATCCATAGCGGTATATTCTATACCCAACCCGTTGAAAAATAAAAAGGAAGGGTTGAATGTGAAATATAAATTTTCACTCGCCCGTATATCAATAGGTATCCCAACAGAAAAACCGATGTTTGGCTTGGATTGTATACTTTTCAATTGGCCAAGCGTGTTTTCATCGGTAGCGCCGTAGTCAATATGGTATTGTTGCCAGTCCTTTTTTAACTGCAGTTGATAGCTTTGGACTACCATGTTGTATTGTATCCCAAGTAGTACCGTAGCATCTTCATTATAAGCGGAGGAGAAGGGTAATGAAATTTTCCGTTGTCCGAAACTGTTCAAACAAAAGAGAACCCCTACAATCATAAAGAAGAGATGTTTCATCCGCGTAGTTATTATTTTGTAGCCTCGTATATGGTGCAAAAGCCAAAAGTTTGAGGTCTTACTAATGTTTTTTTAAACCCGACCAGAGTCGTTATTGCTGCAAATCTTTCACCATCCGGAAATTTTGCCACAGATTCCGGTAAGTAAGAGTAGGCACTGGAATCTTTGGATATTAATCTACCGATTGCAGGAATGATGGTGTGAAAATAAAGCTTGTAAAGTTGTTTTATCGGAAACATCGTAGGATTTGACAGCTCCAAAATAACAGCTTTCCCTCCGGGTTTCAGAACCCGGTTTATTTCAGAAAGCCCTTTTTCCAGATTCTCAAAGTTACGTACACCAAAAGCAACAGTTACTGCGTCAAATGTTTGGTCCTCAAAAGGAAGGTTTTCGGAGTCCGCCAGTTGTACTTCCAGCTGTTGGTCAAGTTTATTTTTTGATATTTTTTCTTTCGCGACATTCAGCATGCCCTGCGAAATGTCAACGCCTATTATTTTTTTAGGTTTTAGAATGCGCAGAGATTCGATAGCAAAGTCGCCTGTACCTGTAGCAACATCTAGCATGAGTTGCGGCTTGATGGATTGCAAAGACCTGATTGCTTTTTTTCGCCAAATCACATCTATACGCATGGTCATGATTCGGTTCAATAAATCGTATTTTGGGGAGATGTTATCAAACATGTCTGCGACCTGTTCTTTTTTACCACCTTCCTTCGATTTGTAGGGTTTTAATGTTGAAGCTCCATTTGACATAGAGCAAAGATAATATAATATTTTCATTGCAATATAAATATCTTTATGGAGCTTTCTACATGATGGTATATCTGATTCAGGTATGTTGTAATATCCCTTAAGCTGTTGAAAATGAAAGTCTAAAGATAGGTGGCTCATTGGATGATTCAGTATGGCTTGGAGATGTGGAAGTTAACAATGTTTAAAGTTTTCCACATTGTTGTAACTTGCTGATAGTGAGCTTTTGTTTTTGTTTTTCCACAGTTTTTCCACAAAGGATGTTGAAAATAAAAGCTTGTGGGATAGGGGGGACAGGATACCTGTAGTTTTAGTTTTTTCTTGATGTGCAGAACTAAAAAATTAGCGAGCAAGTATTTTTAGTACCTTTGTTTAACGATATTTTTAGATGCCCATTATGGCGTCATATCTCATATTGTTGAACATAATAATTAATCAAAAATGGATCAAGAAAACACAGGACAATCATCTAATGCAGGGCGGACGGGGTTTAGTAAGAAGCGGACAGGATTAAATAATCTTGTAAGTGGATTGGGAAAGCTTCCTCCTCAGGCTTTAGATTTAGAAGAAGCTGTGTTGGGGGCATTAATGCTAGAAAAAAATGCTCTAAGTGAAGTTATTGATATTCTTAAAGCAGACTCTTTTTATAAAGAAGCGCATCAAAAGATATTTGAAGCTATTTTTAGTCTGTTTCAAAAAACTTCTCCTATAGATATTTTAACTGTTACTACAGAGTTGAGACAGATGGGAGCATTGGAGATGGTTGGAGGAGCTTTTTACATTACCCAGCTTACTGACCGTGTAGTGTCAGCTGCTAATATTGAGTATCATGCTCGTATTATTTCGCAGAAATATATTCAGCGAGAACTGATTAAAGTGTCCTCCGAAATCATCAATTCCTCTTACGATGAGACGAGTGATATCTTTGATTTACTAGATCATGCGGAAAAGAGTCTTTTTGATATTGCACAAAATAACTTACGTAGAGATTCTCGTAAGATGGATGATATTATGCGTGAAGCAATCAGTAACTTGGAGGCGTTGCGCGACCGTACCGATGGTCTGACTGGGGTTCCTTCCGGATTGACCGCCTTAGATAGAATGACTTCAGGATGGCAACCTTCCGATTTGGTCATTATCGCTGCACGTCCTGCAATGGGTAAGACTGCGTTTGTATTATCTGTGGCACGTAATGCTGCCGTAGATCATGATAAAGCTGTTGCGGTATTCTCACTAGAGATGTCCTCGGTGCAGCTGGTGAATCGTCTTATTGCTGGGGAGACAGAAATTGAACAAGAAAAGCTTAAGAAAGGGAATTTAGCCGATCATGAATGGCAGCAATTGCATTCGCGAATCGGTAGATTGACCGAAGCGCCGCTTATTATTGACGATACACCAGCATTGAACGTTTTTGAATTTAGAGCGAAGTGTCGACGTCTTAAGGCGCAGCATGATATACAGATGGTGATTGTCGATTACTTGCAGTTGATGCACGGTAAATCTGAAGGCAAAGGTGGTGGAAACCGTGAACAAGAGATCGGTAGTATTTCCCGTGCTTTGAAGTCTGTTGCTAAAGAATTGAATATCCCTGT
>JBEBQJ010000125.1:0-14535 GCA_040395455.1 Sphingobacterium yanglingense
CGCAATTGACAATCGGTTATATTGAATAAGTTTAAGTTCTGTAATATGACTGTGCATGAGAATAGCTATCTCTCGTACAAGATGGCTGATACACAGGTTCAATAAAGATAAGCTTATTTTTGAATAAAAATGGAGACTGTATTAGAAGATAGCCCTAAAAAAGTCGAAAAATATAATTTTACCTTGGCCTGTTTTCTTAGAATTTATGATAGATTTTACTAAGTTTGATAAATAATAAAGCAAGTCATGCATACAAATTATGAGTCTAACCCGATTTTAGACCGCCTACCCAAACACTTAAGGCAGTTTATAAAACCACAAAACTACGAGGAATATACCCCTATCAACCAGGCGGTATGGCGCTATGTAATGCGTAAAAATGTTGACTATCTATCTCGGGTGGCACATGATTCCTATCTTGAAGGACTAGATAAAACGGGATTGGAAGTTGATAAAATACCAGATATGTATGGTATGAACCGTATATTGAAGGAAATCGGTTGGGCTGCTGTGGCTGTAGATGGCTTTATTCCTCCTAATGCTTTTATGGAGTTTCAGGCTTACCATGTTCTGGTCATTGCTTCTGATATCCGACAACTTGAAAATATTGAATACACACCGGCACCCGATATCATTCACGAGGGCGCAGGGCATGCTCCGATTATCGCTAACAGGGAGTATGCAGAATACTTACGGCGATTTGGGGAAATAGGAAGTAAGGCAATTTCTTCTTCGCACGACTACGAAATATATGAAGCGATTCGCGAGTTATCTATTCTAAAGGAAGCCGAAGGCACTCCTATAGCAGATATAGAACGGGTCGAGAAATTGGTGAACGAGCTCCAAAACAAGAAAATAGAAGCTTCGGAAATGGCGCTGATCCGTAATCTCCACTGGTGGACCGTAGAATATGGATTAATAGGAACGGTAGAGAACCCTAAAATATACGGAGCAGGCCTACTTTCTTCTATTGGCGAATCTGCTTGGTGCATGCAGGAAGAGGTCAAAAAACTGCCTTATGACATAAGTGCAGCTTACCAAGGCTTTGATATTACAAAGCCGCAACCTCAGCTTTATGTAACACCAAACTTTGCTTATCTAAGCCTGGTCCTAGAAGAATTTGCAAACACGATGGCTCTCCGTACAGGTGGAATCAGTGGTGTGAAGAAGCTTATAGAATCAAAAGCATTAGGTACGATAGAGCTGTCTACGGGTATTCAGGTATCCGGTATCTTTAGTCGGGTCATCGAACAGGATGGAAAACCTATTTATATACAGACCTCCTCTCCTACAGCCTTAGCTTATCACAATAAGGAACTAATAAACCATGACACCAATTACCATAGTGCCGGTTTCAGCTCTCCCGTCGGTAAGTTGAAGGGGATAAATCTCTCTATAGAAGACATGAGCCCTAAAGATCTGCAAGCGTACAATATAGAAGAAGGTAAAGACATCAAATTAGAATTTGAGGGAAATATTACGGTTGAGGGACGTATCATCACAGGCCGACGAAACATCAAAGGAAAGATTATCTTGATCAGTCTAGAAAATTGTACGGTGCGCTATCACGACGAGATCCTATTCCATCCGGAATGGGGCACCTATGATATGGCTATTGGGAAAAAGGTTATTTCTTGCTACTCGGGGCCTGCGGATGATATCAGTTTTGACCTCGTTTCGCATGTTTCGCACACAAAAACGATAAAACAACAAAAGACGCAGGAAAAAATCGAACTCGAAAAGCTATACCTGGTGGTGAGGGCTCATCGAGAGAATAAAGAAAAAGGAAACTTAGAGCAGATATTACAAACGGTCAATATGAACTATCCTGACGATTGGTTATTGACATTAGAGATCTGCGAAATTGCACATAAAGAAGGAAATACGGTACTATTTGACAAGTCTAAAAAAATACTAAATACGATACAGCAGGCAAAACCTAATGTAAGTAATCTGATAAAAGATGGCTTAAAACTAATCCTGGGTTAACTTTTAATCTTTTTTTTCATTTCAATCCACAGAGACATATATTTTGTGGATTGAAATGATTGATGCATCAATATCTCCGCAATAAAATTCTGTCTCCTAAAAGAAATTATATCTTCTTGTATTTCTAATACTGCTTTTAAAAGTCTTTCACTATAGGAGTTGTCTGCATATAGGCTATTAAAAATAGTAAAACCTAACTTCTGCTTTTCTTCCCATATTGTTTTTTCTCGATAAAGCTGAAGACTATGATCAACGAAAGCAGCGCTATCATCTGTGATAAAGCCTCCCCATTCCCCATTCTGTTGCATAGATTCGGCACCTATACGACTACTCACGGACGGTGTCCCAGAATACATGGCGTCGACTAGCTTTCCCTTAGCCCCCGCCCCAAAGGGAATAGGAGCTAATAATACACGATAGTTTGCAATGGTCTTGCGTGCATCCTCTGCCCGCCCCTTGATCAGGAATCTCTCTTTGGGCTTATGTAACTGAAATACTTTTTCAGAAGCATAAGCACCAAAAATATGGAGTTCTGCATCAGCTTCTCTTTTTTTTATTTGCGGCCAAATATCTCGCTTTAATTTCTCCACGGTTCGCCAATTGGGCTCATGTATGAAATTACCGATGAAAACGAAATCTTTACGATGTCCAAAATCTGGCAGAGCGGAAAGGTGTCCTGCTGTCAATTTTTCTTCTTGAAAGGGTAGATAAAAAAGACGTTCTATGGGGACAGCAAAGTCTTCTGTCAGGAGTGTTATCTCCTCCTTTGATATAATCAACGATAAATCAGAGCGCAATATAGCAGCTATCTCCCGCTTGGCTGTGTCGCTCCGATAATCTACTGTCTTTGCCTTCTTGAAAGCTTCTTGCCGAGCTAGCCGTACAAAATGGAGATCCTCCGTATCTAATATCCGCAAAGCATTTGGACAACACTCAGCAACCCGCCAGCCATACTGTTCCTCAATCATAAAGCGATCAAAAACCACAATGCTAGGCGCTAGTTCGCGAACAAATTGATCAAAAGAGGAATCATTAAGCTGTATCGTATGTTCTGTTATCCCTAAAGATGCGATATTGTACGAATGCTCACCTTTCCTTGCAGCCGAAGCGAAATGAACCTCATAGTCTCTGGAAAACAAACGAACTAGATGTAGCATCCGCCAGCCTGCAGCTGAAGATGTGGGTTCGGGCCATACCAAACCGATGAAAAGTACTTTTAGCATTTTATACGCACTCTGCTTTTGTTTTTTAACTATCTTTAAAGCAACCTTAGAATACAAAAATAAGACAATTAAATTAACCAATATAAATGACTTCTTTTTAAGGCTATATTTAATGCTATTTATTACCTATGATCAAAACTGTTGTTGTTACCCAAAGGGGATGGCAGGCTATATCCCAGCCCATACCGGTCTCAAAACGTTTTATTTGAGGCCGGTTCTCTTTCGGTTGCCCCTAAAAAGGGTAAACTTCTTGGCAAAGCTTATGTAAAGTAAATTATCTAAGTTTGTAACTAGGAAACAAATCGAGAATAATAATGCTAGGATTAAAACTACTTACAGACCCTCGCTGGGCCAATATTGCTGAGTCTAATTTAGAAGAAATTTTGACGGACCATGCCTGGTGCGAACAAAAAGCAGCGTCGAATGCTATAATGCTGATTACTCAAAACCCAGAATTTGAAGACCTTGTACATGAACTTACGGCTATCGCTCTTGAAGAAATGGAACACTTCAAGATGGTAATTGATATCATTAAAGAACGAGGGTATAAGTTAGGTCGTGAAAGGAAAGATGACTATGTGGGCCAACTGATGAAATTCTTAAAAAAAGATGGTTCTAGAAATCAAGCTTTTATAGACCGCCTATTGTTTGCAGCGATGATAGAAGCCCGCAGTTGCGAAAGATTCCGAGTACTTTCTAAAAATATTGAAGATAAAGAGCTGGCAAAGTTTTATCATGACCTTATGGTTTCAGAAGCAAATCACTATACTACGTTTTTGAATTTTGCGAAAACATACAGTAAGGATGTCGATGTAGACAAACGCTGGAAGGAATGGTTGGATTTTGAAGGTGAACTGATACAGTCTTACGGTACCAAAGAGTATATACATGGATAAGTTTTCTTAAGCTACCTTAACTTTTGCAAACCTAAGGTGGGGTATATTTGTATAAGTTTAGGTGGTCAAGATAGAAAAATTGACTTTGGTTATACGCTTACATTAAAAAACTATGTTAGAATTAGGAATAGGTATGTTTGGCGATCTACAGATAGATCCTAAAACAGGTCAGATACAATCCACACAACAACGCCTTCAAGAAATAATTGAAGAAATTAAATTGATGGATGAGGTGGGACTTGATTTTTTCGGTATGGGAGAACACCACCGACCGGATTATGCTGTCGCTTCTCCTGAAATAATTCTGGCTGCTGCTGCAACCGTAACAAAGAATATTAAATTAGGCTCAGCAGTATCGGTATTAAGCTCGACAGACCCGGTAAAACTATATCAGGATTTTGCTACGGTAGATCTTATATCGGGAGGAAGAGCGGAAATAATGGCCGGACGTGGATCATTTATAGAGTCGTTCCCTCTTTTTGGTTATGACCTAAAGGACTATAGTGAGTTGTTCGAGGAAAAATTAGACCTTTTGCTCAAAATAAAGAAAAATAAAACTATTAATTGGACTGGTAAATTTAGAAAATCGCTAATCAATCAGGAAATTCATCCAAGAGCTACAGAAAAAGGATTACCTATATGGGTCGCTGTAGGAGGTACAACGTCTTCTGTGATTAGGGCCGGAAAATTAGGTTTGCCGGTTATGTTTGCCATCATAGGTGGTGCTTGGGAACAATTCACACCTCTCTTTGAAATGTACAAACAGGCCTATGAGGACAATGGGCACGATATGGAAAAATTTCAGGTAGGTGTACATATGCATGCTTTCTTTGGAGAAGATAGTAAAGCTGTTGCTGAAAAATACTATCCTATATATGGAGCACAAATGAATCGAATAGGCTCTTCTAGAGGCTGGCCTCCCTATCAAAAATCACAATATGACTTTGGTAGGTCGCAACACGGCCACCTTATTGTGGGCGATGCAAATGAAGCAATAGACAAAATCCTAGCGGTGAAAGAAACATTTGGATTAACCCGATTCTCGGCCCATACTGATGTGGGAAGCCCAGATCATAAAGACATGATGAAAGCCATCGAAATATATGGCACAAAAATAGCCCCGAAAGTAAGAGAGGCTACGAAATAATTAAAAAGGCGCTTAACAATATGTTAAGCGCCTTTTTAATTATAATATGTCTATCAATTATGGAATAGTACTTTTTCTTGCATCTATCTGAAAACCCTAAAAGTTAGGGCTTAGCTATTTGTCAAACAAAAAAATAAAGATATGAACAAGATAACATCAATACTAGCTCTACTCAGCCTAATGGGAGTTTTAGCTTGTGGCCAGGGGGCTAAAGACGTGTCAATGGAGGTCAGCGCTGACCAAACTATGGCTTATGACTCAAAAACGGTAGATGCTGCAAGTCCAATGCTTTTAGAAAGTGAAACCACAGAATTACAATCGGAAAAAATAGATGCAGAAAAACTCAACCAGGGAAAAAAAATAATACGGACAGGAAATATATCAATAGAGTCTAAAGATTTAAAAAAAAGCAAAACTGCTATTGATGACCTTGTAAAAAAGGCTAACGGCTACTATGAACAGGAAAGTACGACTACAGGCTCGACTTATACCAACTATAACCTAACGCTACGTATCCCCTCCTCATACTTTGATGCTCTCCTTGACGGAATAGAGAAAAGCAACGACAAGATAACGGAAAAATCTATTCAGGCTCAAGATGTATCATTGCAGTACTATGACCTAGAATCCAGGATAAAAAGTAAAAGAATATATCTAGATCGGTATCAAAACATGGTGGCGAATGCAAAAAGTGTAAAAGATCTCTTAGAAATAGAGGAACAGATAAGGCAATTGCAGGAAGAGATAGATAGTACGGAAAGTGCGCTAAGAGCAATGAAAGATCAAGTGAGCTACAGTACACTAGTGTTAAATCTATTTAATTCGGATTCTATAATAGCCTATGGTGAAAGTGGCTTTTGGCTAAAAACAAAAGAAGCCTTCGGTTCTGGCTGGGAACTGATAGAAAACATTTTTATAGGTATAATAGGCATCTGGCCTATATTTATCCTCGCTGCTACCGCAATATTTGCTTGGATAAAATATAGGAAAAACAGAAAAAAGAGTTAAAACCATGTAATAGCACTTCGTCAAAAGAATATAATAAAGTTTAAACTATTTATTATCAATGGTTACAGAATTATGTTTTTTAAAACATAGTTCCTAATTTTGATGCTATGATCACACAATCGACTGCAGGAATCAGTATATCTGTAGAATGCGTATATCAACCGGAATACTCTAACGCGGACAACATGCATTTTATGTTTGCGTACCGTATCACCATAGAGAATACCTCGGACTATACGGCTCAATTAATAAGCAGACATTGGGATATATTTGATTCAATAGGTGAACATAAACAAGTAGATGGTGACGGTATAGTAGGCGAACAGCCTATTTTACAGCCGGGAGAATCACACCAATATGTATCGGGCTGCAACCTAAAAAGCGAAATGGGCTATATGAAGGGCTACTACACGATGATACGGGAAATAGATGGACTGGTATTCCAGGTTGAGATACCAAAATTTAATCTCATCTCCTCATTCAGGCTGAACTAACAGCTTTTTGTAAAAACAATCCTATACCATTCTTTTTCTAATCTGCAAGAGATAATTTGCTTACTTTTGTGCTTGGATAGGTGTGTCTACAGTCGAAAGGCTGTAATACTGTGATCAAGATACAGGTAAAACAAAAATAAACCTGTAAAAAAGAACACAACACACTGATTACAAGCAATATACATTAAAAACGATAAGCTAAATAGATTTGGATACTATTCCTTAAAAGAAGATTCCAACAACAGCTCGATTCGAGAGTAGATTTAGTAATAATACGATAATAATAATTAGGAAAACGTGAGTATACTCAGTACAGAACAAGTTGGTCACTCTTTTAATGACAAATGGTTATTTAAAGAGCTGCATTTTGGCTTGCAAAAAGGCGATCGCATAGCTCTGGTCGGAATAAATGGAACAGGGAAATCTACCTTGTTAAAACTATTGGCAGAGGTGTTCCCTCCAGAGGAAGGTAAGATTGTAAAAGAGAAAGGAATTCGAATAGGATATCTACCTCAAGAACCTGATTTTTCAGGACTAAATACAATCAACGACTTTATTTATAGTGCGGACAATGAACAACAGCAACTAATCAAACAATATGAGGAACTCGTAGACTCTCCTACTGTAGACGAACAGAAACTAGCAATCATTACGGATCAACTGACAGCGCTCAATGCCTGGGAGTATGAGTACAATATCAAAACCATTTTAAACCGGTTACAAATCTCGAACTTTGACCAAAAAATTGACAGTCTTTCTGGAGGACAGAAGAAGAGGTTATCTCTAGCCAAGCTTCTTATTGACGAGCCCGATGTATATATCTTGGACGAGCCAACCAACCACTTGGACATAGAAACGATCGAATGGTTAGAAAAACTACTGACTACAGGTCAAAAAACAGTTCTTACAGTCTCTCACGACAGATATTTTCTAGATAACATCTGTACTGAAATACGTGAATTGGATAAAGCTAAAGTACATCTTTATAAGGGAAATTACGCCTACTTTTTAGAGAAGAAAGCAGAAAGAGAATATAATGATGCAATACAAGCAGAGAAAGCACGCAACCTTTTAAGAAGGGAACTTGAATGGATGCGCCGACAACCCCAAGCCCGAGGTACCAAATCGAAATCGCGAATAGATGCTTACTATGCACTAGAAGAAAAATCAAAAGGACCTAGAGCACATGAAAAAGTAGAGCTAAGTGTAAAAGTGTCTCGTCAAGGTTCCAAAATACTTGAATTAAACAATGTATCAAAATCATTTGATGGACATGCATTCATAGACAACTTCTCCTATATATTTAAAAAGGGAGATAGGATTGGATTGGCAGGCAAGAACGGTACAGGAAAGAGTACTTTCTTGAATTTAATCACTGGCTCTCTCTCTCCTGATGCAGGAACCGTAGACATAGGAGAAATGACTAAATTCGGATACTATAGACAGGGGGGATTAAACTTTGACAATGGTGACCGAGTACTAGATATCGTAAAAAATGTAGCAGAGTACATAAAAATGGCTAACGGTGATACGCTAACGGCATCTCAACTTCTAACCCTATTTCTCTTTCCACCGGAGAAACAATTCGGAATGGTAAGCAAATTAAGTGGAGGAGAAAAGAAACGGCTACAGTTGATGCGTGTACTCATGGCCAACCCCAACTTCCTGATACTAGATGAGCCTTCCAACGATTTAGACATAGATACCTTAAATGTATTGGAAGACTTTCTAATCAACTACCCTGGAATACTAATATTGGTATCGCACGACAGATACTTAATAGATAAATTAACAGAACAGTTATTTATTTTTGATGGAGCAGGAGATGTAACCATATACAATGGCAACTACGCCGACTACAAAGCTGAACAGGATTTAAAAACAAAAGAAGAAAAATCTATTGACAAAAGCGTTAAAGACTCTCCTACCCTCACTACTGAAAACAAAAACAATAAAAAGAAACTAAGCTTTAAAGAGCAATTCGAATACGACACAATAGAAAAGGAAATCGAAGAATTAGAAAAAAGGATAGCTGAAAAAACAAACTCATTAAACAACACCACAGAACACGAAGCGTTAACTGAAATATCAAACGAGATACAAACCTTACAAAAAGAACTCGATAAAAAATCAGACCGCTGGATAGAACTATCAGAATACATTTAAACTGTTTCACGTGGAACATAGAAAGAAAATAAAACACCTGTTTCACGTGGAACATCACTTACTAATATGTTTAATAAATATAACGTAATCGTTGTAGGCGCTGGTCACGCAGGATGTGAAGCAGCAGCAGCAGCAGCAAATCTCGGATCCTCTACCCTACTAATCACCATGAATATGGCTGTGATTGCTCAAATGAGTTGCAACCCTGCAATAGGTGGAGTAGCAAAAGGTCAAATCGTAAGAGAAATAGATGCTATGGGTGGATACACTGGTATCATAGCAGATAAGTCTACGATTCAATTTAGAATGCTAAATAAATCTAAAGGACCGGCGATGTGGAGTCCAAGAACGCAAAATGATCGTATGCGTTTTGCGGAAGAATGGAGATTGCAATTAGAAGCAATACCCAATCTAGATATGTGGCAAGACACCGTCAAAGAAGTAATCGTAGAAAATGGTACAGCCAAAGGTGTAATAACTTCCCTAGGTATACGTATAGAAGCTGATGCTGTGATACTGACAAATGGAACATTTTTGAATGGTCTAATACATATCGGGGATAAGAAATTTGGAGGTGGTCGTACTGGGGAAAAATCAGCAACTGGATTAACAGAACAACTTGTCTCCTTAGGGTTTGAATCGGGAAGAATGAAAACGGGAACTCCCCCACGCATAGACGGAAGAAGTTTGAACTATGCGCTCATGGAAGAACAATGGGGCGATGAAGAAAAAGGAAGATTTTCCTTTACAGATGTGGCACTACCAACAGAACAGCGTTGTTGCTGGATAACGTACACCAACGATAAAGTGCACGGAATACTAAAAACTGGTTTCGAAAAATCGCCAATGTTTACTGGACGAATCAAAGGTTTGGGACCAAGATACTGTCCATCTATAGAAGACAAAATAAATAGATTTGCCGAGCGAGATAGACATCAGATCTTTGTAGAACCAGAAGGGTTTCAAACTGTCGAGATATATGTGAATGGATTCTCCACTTCACTTCCAGAGGATGTACAACAAAAAGCTTTACGTCTAATACCTGGCTTTGAAAACGCAAAAATGTACAGACCTGGATATGCAATAGAATATGACTACTTCCCTCCTATGCAATTGGATCTAACCTTAGAAACATTAAAGGTTAAAAATCTATTCTTCGCGGGGCAAATAAATGGTACAACGGGTTATGAAGAAGCCGGGGCGCAAGGTTTTGTAGCAGGAGTAAATGCACATCAAAAAATAAATGATCTCCATGAGCTTATTCTAAAAAGATCAGAATCCTATATAGGCGTACTAATAGATGACCTAGTAACAAAAGGAACAGAAGAGCCCTATCGAATGTTTACTTCTAGAGCTGAACACCGCTTGCTGCTGAGACAAGATAATGCGGATATAAGACTCACTCCTATTGCGCACAAACTCGGTCTAGTATCCGATGAAAGGCTCCAGAAAGTTCAAGAAAAAATAGATAAATCGGATAAGCTAGTCGAGTATATGAGACAAGCAGCGGTAAGCCCTGATGAAATGAATGGAATATTAACAAGAGAAAACTCGAGTCCATTAAATCAGAAAAGTAAAATGTTTACTGTACTAACTCGCCCCCAAATTAATATTCAACATCTAGCTGAAGCAAATACAGATTTTAATACGCTCCTACAACAACACGACAAAGAGACAATCGAACAGGCTGAGATAAAAGTAAAATATGATAGCTATTTCGAAAAAGAAATAGAGATAGTAAATAAGATGAAAAAAATGGAGGATAAAGAAATTAATCCTAATTTTGATTATTCTTCATTAACTTCGCTATCGATAGAAGCACGTGAAAAGTTGCTCAAAGTAAAACCTAGAACACTTGGACAGGCTTCACGAATATCGGGGGTAACACCTTCGGATATTAGCGTTTTAATGGTACATATGAGTTAATTAACTATATATCAATAGGTTAAATAATATAAAATCGACTTTAAATAAAGCGATATAAGAGATTATCTATAAATTTATGATACTGGAGTCCAAAAAAGATAATAATGCGTCAGAACGCTTAAAAACACGCTTAATCCAAAAATTAATAATAATAGGCTTTATATTCCTTATATCGCTCACTTTTTTTCGTTGTGCAAACATGCAACGGCCTACTGGTGGACCTAAAGATTCACTCCCTCCGAAAATTCTAAATGAATCGCCAGCAAACTTCACTAGAAATTTCACTGCCAAAGAAATCGTTCTGACAATGGATGAATACATCAAACTGAACAACCAGTTTAAAGAATTCAGCATATCGCCAGATGTCGACAAGCAACCTGAATATAAAGTGAAGAAAAAAAACCTCCATATACTTCTACCCGATTCGCTGGAAAAAAATACAACATACACCATCAACTTTGGTAAAGGCCTGGTAGATTATAATGAAGGAAATCCAATTGTAAACTATACTTATGTTTTCTCCACTGGTCCAGAACTAGATTCCCTACAAATAACCGGATCTGTAAAAAATGCATATACAAAAATATTTGACGAAAAAATAGACAAAGATGTAAAGGTCTTGCTCATCCCTACTCGTCAAGATTCTATATTCGGTAAAAGAAAAGCCAATATATTCACAATAGTCGATTCTTCAGGAAACTTTACTTTTAGAAATCTAAGAGAAGATACCTATCGAATATACGCACTAAAAGAACAAAACAACGATAGAATCTACAATAATCCAGAAGAGGCTATCGGTTTTATTAAAGACAGTATAGTACTCAACAAAAATGTAGAAAATATAAAAATAGAATATTCAGTAGGAAAGCCTACCAAATTCAGGACAACTGAAAAGAAAATAGAGAAAAATGGTAGAATACTGCTTACTTTTAACCAACCTATCGACTCGGCAAATATTAGGATACTCGAACCTAATATAGCTAGCACTGAACAACATATCAGATTCTCCAACTATAGTGATTCTTCTTTTATATATCTTAAAAATTTAGACTTTGATTCCATTAAATTCGAACTAAGTGACAAAGATAAAGTACTGGATACGATCCTCTTAAGAAGATCAAAAAATGAAAAATATGAGCGCTTTATAGAACCTATTGTCAATATTAGTAGTAAAGTAGACAAGATTAAACATCTGACGATAACAAGCCTGTTCCCTATTAAAAATATAGACAAAGCCAAGGTTATACTGATGGAGGATAGTACATCTAGACGAAACTTCCAATTGCAACAGGACAGCCTAAACCAAAACCTATATCACATCCGCTATAATTGGAAAGCTAATAAAAAATATGAACTTGTATTGGAGGAAAAGGCTATTTTAAGTCCTTTTGATGACTATAATAAGGAGTTCAAAACCAAGTTTACTTTGGACGAATCAGAAAATTATGGGGATATAAAATTTAAAATAGAAGGTATTGAACCTGATATACAATACATTATACAGCTTACCGATGAGAAAAAGGAAAAAATATTTGACAGTAGAATAATTGTCAACGTCGATGAAGTGGCTTATATAAAATATCCAGGAGGTAAATACATACTCCGTGTAATAAAAGACTTAAATAAAAACAAACGATGGGATGGTGCAGACGTTTATAACAAAATACAGGCTGAACCAATCTGGTATTTAGATAAGTCCTTTACAATACGTGCAAATTGGGAACAAAACGAAAATCTTATACTGAAATTTGAGTAAAACCAGTATCGTTCTGTTCTCTATTTACTTAAACCAAGAAGCGTACATAACGTAGTTATGCGGAAGATTCTGTAATAGAGACAGTTGATCTTCTGTCAATGGCTTTATTTTTTTGGCAGGAACGCCCGCATAAAGAAAGCCAGACTCACAAACCGTATTTTCTAATACTACAGCACCTGCAGCGATGATTACGTTGCTCTCTATATGTGCTCTATCCATAACAATAGCCCCCATACCTACAAGTACATGGCTATCTATAGTACAACCGTGAACTATCGCATTGTGGCCTATATTAACGTATGAACCTATATCTGTCCCATTCCGTTCGTAAGTACCGTGGATAGTCACGTTGTCCTGAATATTGGAATAATCTCCAATCCGGATATAATTAACATCACCACGTACTACAGCATTGAACCATATGGAACAGTTACTTCCGACTGTAACGTCACCTACTATTGTACAGTTGGGTGCTAGATAAGTATCATCACCTATAAAGGGAAAACTCGCTTTAACTGGGAGAATTGTAGCCATAATCTATAAAATTGTATCTTCCAACTGCTCAGCATGTTGAAGATAATCTGTTGTAAAATGTAATCCCCTACTCTCTTTTCTATTCATGGCAGATTTGACAACCAAATAGGCCACCTGTATGACATTCCGAAGTTCACATAGCTTTACGGATAATCGTGTTCTCTTATAAAAAGACTCGGTCTCTTCGTGCAACAGTCCTAGACGGCGCATCGCCCGCTCTAGACGAAAATCCGATCGCACAATACCTACATAATCACTCATAAATTTCTGGGTCTCCCGCAAATTGTGAGTAACAAGGATATCCTCATTGGACAACTTGGTATTAGAATCGTCCCAATCCGGAATTCCTTCTTGATAACTCAAAGAAGCTAACCTAGATGATGCATCCAAAAATATCCTATGGGCATAAACAGCTGCTTCGAGTAATGAATTGGAAGCCAATCGATTGGCACCATGAAGACCTGTAGAAGCACATTCTCCGCACGCGTATAAATTAGCTATTGAACTAGCACCAAACTCATTCACAAGTATACCTCCACATAAATAGTGCGCAGCAGGTGTAACAGGTATAAAATCCTTGGTCATATCCAACCCTATAGAAAGACACTTCTCGTAGATATTGGGAAAATGTGAAAGCAAATCTGCCTTATTCCTGTGTGTGATATCCAAATAGACATAATCCAAACCAGATCGCTTCATTTCGCTATCTATAGCACGGGCTACAATATCTCGAGGAGCCAGTGAGCCACGTTCGTCGTATTCCTCCATAAAAGACTCCCCATTATACCTCCTCAAAATACCACCAAATCCGCGCACCGCTTCGGAAATTAAGAAAGCAGGATATTCACTCGGATTGTATAAAGCTGTGGGATGAAACTGTATAAATTCCATATTTCTAACTTTTCCCTTCGCTCTATACACCATAGCTATACCATCGCCCGTCGCAATAGTAGGATTTGTCGTGCTAGAATAAACGTGACCAGCCCCACCCGTCGCCATTAGTGTGACCTTTGCGAGGAACTTTTCCACATTGTTAGTAAAAGTGTTGAAAGCGTAGATACCGTAACAAGCCGTATCTGTAGACTTCTTATCCACATGCTGCCCCAAATGATGCTGCGTAATGAGATCTACAGCAAAATAATGAGTAAGTATCTCTATATTGGGTTCTTGATGAATTTTCTCCAACAACGCTCGCTCTATCTCGTACCCCGTAATATCCTTATAATGAAGTATTCTATGCTCAGAATGACCTCCTTCTTTTGCTAAATCATAACTTCCAGAATCTTCTCTATCAAAAGAAGTTCCATAAGCAATAAGTTCATCTATGCGCGCCGGACCTTCTTTTATAACGTTTTCCACAACTTGTGAATTACAAAGCCCATCACCCGCAATTAAT
>JBEBQJ010000126.1:0-14272 GCA_040395455.1 Sphingobacterium yanglingense
ATATTTCATATAGGGGTTAATCTTAATAATCACAAAGAGTATAGCAACGTTTGTACCAAAAATGATTGAACGTCTTTGAATTGGTGTTTTCAGTCGGAAAATGGCTGTTTTCAGCTAGATTAGAAAAAGCTATATATAGCATAAAGTCCCCTCAAGCCCGTTCAAGTCTACTCAAGTCCCCTTAGTCCGCCCTAGGTAGTGTGTAGCCAGTGTATAGTAAAGAGATTCCTGGGATATCTTCAGAAGCGATAGTGGATTTATGACGGCGTATTAGCTGCTGCTAGATAATAGGGAATAGTTTGCTCTCGATTGATCTGTTGAACAGCTGTAGCTTGTCGAAGAAAGGTTTATTATCTGGATTTTCCTGTAGGAGGTAGGGAAGATAAACTAGCTTTTGTCCAACTGAAAGTTGATAATAGCCCATATGTAAACCGTTGTTTTTTTGAACAGCACGAATTTCTTTTAGTTCTGTTACATCTTTTAGAAGATTGAATTCGAGAAATTTACCATTAACCCATTCTATATGTACATCTTGGGTTTCAGAGTCATAATGTATCTGTTGATCACGTACTATTTTGATGTGATTGTTGAGCACAAAGAACTGAG
Source organism: Sphingobacterium yanglingense (assembly GCA_040395455.1). Taxonomy (GTDB): domain Bacteria; phylum Bacteroidota; class Bacteroidia; order Sphingobacteriales; family Sphingobacteriaceae; genus Sphingobacterium; species Sphingobacterium yanglingense_A. The sequence goes on from JBEBQJ010000126.1 coordinate 607, forward strand.
CAATCAGATATATACTTATTGGAAGCATAATCAATGCAATCTTAAATTTGGCAGCGAGAATTACTATAAGTACCAACAGTATTAATCCAGAACCTACGGTATAGAGGGTTCGTTTTAGCCCCCTTTTTAGTAGCTGCGTCGGAGTAGATATTTCAATAACACGAGATGATTTAGTTCTTTGTGGCGGTTTATTGAAGTTGAAAAAATTGAGCCGGCGGAGTGTGAAGTATATCAACACCGCCAGCAAAATACCTATGATGATTATTTTTCCCAAAGTATGGTCTTAATATAATGGGTTAATACTGCTCATTTTCGTTTGGATAGTTCACCGTCTTGACATCAGCTACATATCGTGCTGCGGCGTTTGTAATCTCTTCATAGAGATTGAGATACTGACGTAAGAATTTTGGCTTAAAGTCTTTTGTCATGCCCAACATGTCGTTTACGACTAATACTTGTCCATCACAACCGCTACCGGCTCCGATACCTATGGTAGGAATCTCCAAAGATTTAGAGACCTCTTCTGCCAATTGTGCCGGTATTTTCTCTAGGACGATGGCAAAACAGCCTGCATCTTGTAGTGCAAGTGCATCAGCTTTCAGTTTCTCAGCTTCAGCATCTTCTTTTGCGCGGACCCCAAATGTTCCAAATTTATTGATAGACTGTGGGGTCAGTCCAAGATGTCCACATACAGGGATACCAGCGTTTATTATTTTCTTTACATTGTCGATTATTTCTTCTCCCCCTTCCAGTTTCAGCGCATGTGCGCCTGACTCTTTCATCATTCTCACAGCGGCTTCATAAGCTTTTTCTATGGACCCTTGGTATTCACCGAAGGGAAGGTCTGCTAGGACGAGCGCACGCTGGCATCCTCTCGCTACAGCAGATGTATGATAAATCATATTGTCGAGTGTAATCGGGAGTGTGGTTTCGTACCCTGCAAAGACATTCGCTGCAGAGTCACCTACCAGAATAACATCTACCCCTGATTCATCTAAAGCTCTGGCCATTGTATAGTCATAGCCTGTCAGCATACTTATTTTTTCGCCACGAAGTTTCATTTCTTTGATGCTAGAAGTAGTGACGCGCTTAATGATTTTATTTACGGACATGATATAATTGTTTTGTTGCAAAATTATAAATAATAAAGGTGCTGTCTGCATATTAATGTAAAAACCTTATGTTGCTAAATAGTCACCTAGTTTTTATATTTTTCCTCTATAGTAAAATTTAATGGATGAGGAGAGCTACATAGTTCGCCTTTGCACTCAATTATATTGTGTGTAAAGGCGAATTTATGTAGGTTTGTATCATGATTCAAAACGACAACCGTTTATTTAAATTTCCGAAATTCAACGATCTTATCATTCATGAGGATGATAATCTTATTGTAATCAATAAACCTCCTTTTGTGGCGTCTTTGGACGAGCGAGAGGGAGGAGAAGTTAATATCCTTCGTTTAGCAAAACGTTATTATAGCGATGCGCAGATTTGTCATCGATTGGATAAGGATACTTCTGGTGTACTTCTTATAGCAAAGAATCCGGAAACTTATCGATTGGTTTCTATTGAGTTTGAAAAGAGAAGAGTGAACAAAGTATATCACGCAATAATACAGGGGACTCATACTTTTGATAACCTAACTGTTGATTTGCCTATCTTGAACCAAGGGAATAAGAATGTGAGTATCGATCGGGCGAATGGTAAACCTGCGGAAACGATTTTTAATAGTATACGTTACTTTAAGCATTTCACGCTGGTGGAGTGTCGTCCTATTACGGGACGGATGCACCAGATCCGTATACATTTGGCAACACAGCATGCTGCTATCGTCGGTGATGCGATGTATCGGGGTAAGCCTGTTTTTCTATCACAGATAAAGAAACGTGGTTTTACTATGTCCAAAGATGAGGAGGAATTGCCGATTATGAAGCGTTTTGCTCTTCATTCAAAAAGTGTAGCTTTTACTATTGATGGGAAGAGTTATGCCTTTGAAGCGGAATATCCAAAGGATTTTGCTACTTTACTGAAGCAATTGGAAAAATTTGATAGCTAATCTTTGGAAATAATGGCAGAAAAGAAGAAAATTAAGAATATCGTCAGCTGGATTGTTTTCGTGGTGCTTATGGGGCTGGTCCTGTGGTCGCCGAGCCGGATTTTTATACAACAGCAGTTGATGAAAATTGGTTTTTTTAAGCCAAAATTAGAAAAGCCAGTAGAGTTGGAAGGGGCAGAGAAAGTGAGCGTTCAGGATTCTATCGATGATAAGGCCTCATTTTTAAATGCGAATAATGTCGTCTATGATACCGAGCAGCTGAAGGGAAAGGTGCTGTTTATCAATTTTTGGGCGACTTGGTGCCCTCCTTGTCGAGCAGAAATGCCATCGATTCAGAAGTTGTATGATAAATTTAAGGACAACGATAATATCGAGTTTTTGATTGTTGAGATTGAAGGAGATATGGAAGGGACGGAGAAGTTTTTAACAGACCAAAAATTAAAACTACCTATCGTATATCCCAATGGTGAGATTCCGTCCAATTGGTTGGGAGGAGCCATTCCTACTACGGTGATATTGGATAAGAGTGGAAAGATTGCTGCAAAAGAAGAAGGTATGTATGATTATTCGACCAAGGAGGTTGAAGCGTTCGTACAGAATCTTATTGATCAATAAAATTTAAATGAATAGACAGGAGTTAATAGAACAGATTAAAGAGAAGCAATCTTTTCTTTGTGTTGGCTTGGATACCGACATTACTAAGATACCGGCCCATCTTCTTGATGAGGAAGATCCTATTTTTGCTTTTAATAAGGCCATCATAGAAGCTACTGAAGATCTTTGTGTTGCGTATAAGCCTAATATTGCATTTTATGAAAGCTACGGTGTCCGTGGCTGGCAGTCGTTGCAAAAAACATGGCAAGCAATTCCTAAGAGCTGTTTCAGTATTGCTGATGCCAAACGTGGAGATATCGGTAATACGTCCAATATGTATGCCCAAGCTTTTTTTGATGAGGCAGTCTCGGGGATGGGATTTGATTCTATTACGATAGCACCTTATATGGGTAAAGATTCGGTGACTCCATTTCTAGATTTTGAAGGAAAATGGGCGATTGTGTTGGCGCTGACTTCTAATTCCGGAAGCAAGGATTTTCAGAACTTTTCGAATACAGATGGTAAGCAGTTGTTTGAAGAGGTAATTGATAAAGTAAATACTTGGGGTACTATAGAGAATCTAATGTATGTCGTTGGGGCAACGCGTGGTGAAGCTTTTTTGAAAATTCGGGAACATGCTCCGGATCACTTTCTATTGGTGCCTGGTGTTGGGGCTCAAGGCGGATCGCTTCAGGATGTCTGTCAATACGGAATGAATAAAGATTGTGGCTTGTTGGTTAACAGTACACGTGGTATTATCTATGCTTCTAGCGGTAAGGACTTTGCTGAACGGGCTAGAGAAGAAGCACGGAAACTACAGAAAGAAATGGAGCTGGAACTTATTAAGGCTGGTGTCATTTAATTTTAATTGACTGTTGCTGCTATCTTGTTTGATAGCTACTAAGCTAAAAAAGGGGCGATCTACTGTAGATCACCCCTTTTTAGCTTATGAAGCCCTTTACATATTGTTGGGTGAGTTCATGTTGTGGGTTCAAAAGAATATCTTCCGTTTTTCCAAATTCTATTATCTCGCCGTTGTATACAAAAATGATGTAATCAGAAACCCGACGCGCCTGTCGAAGGATATGAGTTACTAAAACAATCGTGTAGTCATTCTTTAGGTCTATCAGCAGATTTTCAATGGTCTGTGTAGATATGGGGTCTAGGGCAGAGGTGCTCTCATCCCCAAGAATGATCTCCGGTTGGACTGCGAGGCCCCGTGCAAGGCAAAGCCTTTGTTGCTGTCCGATAGACAGGCTGGTTGCCGAGCTATCCAGCCTGTCTTTGACCTCTTCCCATAGTCCTACATTTTTCAGCTGATTTTCAACAATATGCTGTAGTACTTTTTTGTTTCTTTCCCCATGTATCCGCGGGCCGTACGCTATATTATCGAAGATAGACATAGGTAATGGAAAAGGGCGTTGTGAGAGCAGCCCCATTTTCTTTCGGATATGAGTTACTTCAGCGTCTTTTGCATAGATATCCTCTCCGTTTACGAGTACCGATCCAGAGACTTTTACATTCTTACTGTCATCCATAAGACGATTCAAGGTCTTGAGCAGGGTCGTTTTTCCACAGCCCGAGGGGCCAATAATAGATGTTATCGAATTATTCGGAATATCGAGATTAATATTTCTTAATATATGTTTGTCTTCTATATACACATTCAAATCCTTGATTTGGATGTGGGGCAACACCGGAAGACTTACAGTTTGTGTTTCTTCTGTTTGGAAGCTAGAATGTGTGTGCATATGACGATAAATAAAATTATAAATGTTAAGATCAGTGCAGAAGCGTATGCCCGCCCTTGAACTTCGGGAATAGGGCTGCTAAGCTGAAAGAATATAGCCAATGGTAGCGTGGCTGCCGGTTCATCAATGTATAGCGGCAGATTATCACTAAACCCCGTGGTAAGGAGTACCCCCGCAACATCACCTATGGCCCTGCCAAAAGCAAGGAGGACTGCGGTAAATATCCCCGGTTTTATGTATTTTAATAGTACTTGTGCGGTTTCCCATTTTGTTGCCCCAAGAGATGTTGTGATGTTTTTGAGGTCTAACGGGATGGTTTTCAGTAGTTCGTCCAGCGTACGTACGACTATCGGAATGGTGAGTAGCGTTATCGTGATAACACCTCCCAAAAGTGATGCGCGGATACCTAACCATACCATAATGCTGAAAGCGATGGCACCATAAACAATTGACGGAATTCCAAACAACACGTCGAACAATAACCTTGAAGCGCGCACTAGCGCAGCGCTTTGGTTGGTATAGATATTAAGATATATGGCTATAGGGATACCTAGTAGACAAGCGAGAATAGTCGATAACCCAGCTAAGTAAAGCGAACCCAGGATAGCATTTAAGATGCCTCCCTCTTTTCCTATGTAAAAGCCGCCTTGAGGGACTTGACTGATCATTTCCCAGCTTAAAAAAGGGAGTCCCTTAAATAGGATGATTCCAATTATTAAGAAAAGCGAGCCTGTAATAGCTATCCCTGCAAATTGCATGAATAGCTTTGCGATTTTTTCTTTTCGTAATCGTGATTTGATAGTTGACATTAGACTTTTTCCTCCAGTTTATTTAAAATAACACGCGAAATCAGGTTGAATCCGAAGATGATTACCAATAATAGTAACGCAGCAAACATTAAGGCCGCATCATAGCGCGGTATAGACATCATCTCTCCGAAGTTGTTGGCTATCAATGCCGGTATGGGGTAGCCTGCATCGAATAGGGACTTGGGTACTTGGGGTATATTTCCACAGACCATTAACACAGCTATAGTCTCCCCAAAAGCTCTGGATATAGCTAGTACTACTGCTGCGAGGAGTCCCGGTCTGGCTTTTTTGATAATTACTTTTTGTATTGTTTCCCATTTGGTGGCACCCAGAGACAATGAAGCTGATTTTAATTCAGCTGGAATTGTTTGTAAGACTTCTACCATAATACTGATCATAATTGGGAAGATCATAACAGCAAGGATTATTCCCCCCGATAGCACCGAGTACCCCGAGGTAGAGCTTCCGAAAAACGGAGCGATATAATCTGCAATTAATGGTACAACAAATAAAACACCCCAGACGCCATAGAGTACCGGAGGGATAGCAGCTAATACGTTCATTAAAGGAAGTACCGTGTTTCGGAGTTTATCGGAGGCGTATTCGACAAGGTACAAGGAAGCCATAATGCACAGGGGGACAGCTATTGCCAGAGCGATAACCGTTACCCATACGGTGCCCATAATAAATGGGAGGAATCCGAACTTTCCCTTTAAAGGAGACCAAATACTTTGTGTCAATATGGAAAATAGACTTTGATCTTCGAGGAGCGGCAGGGCTTTAATAGTCAATCCAATACCTATAAAGGCAATTACAGATAGGGTTAATATAAGCAATGTTAAAAAGGCTCTCCGTATCCATCGGTCTTTCCATAGTCTTATTTTCATATGTATATAATTTGATTTTCAGTTGTCTTATGGAATATCCAAACTGTATTCATCCGTTTTCGTGTAGCCATTACTACATGGATATTTCATATGTGTGTAGTTGTTATATTAGGCAGCCCCAGTTTGTTTTTCATTATTTTATTTACTCTTGTTACTCGGTGTTTCCGACTTTATCTTTTCCAGTTCGATTGCCAGTTGTGCTTCCGTCATTGGGACATATCCATTAGCGACGAGATGTCCCTGTTGTATTTTGTCTAGGACAAATCGAATAAAGGCCTGGACCAGCGGATCTATGTTATCCTTCTTAACGACGAATGCCAATGGTCGCGAAGGAGGAGATGGGTATTTGCCCGCGGCCACAGCGGTTGTCAATTCATCTATGGTGTTGTAAAAATTTTCTTCTTCATCTATTTTGCCATTGCCATTCTTGTCGAGCGGGATAACGTCAATATGGGCTGCGGTTCTTTTGGAGGTTAGATCGTATACGTAATTGATGTTATTGAAGCCGATTGCCATCGGTTCGTCTTTTACGGCCTGTGCTAAGCCGGGATCACCAAATATTCCTATGCCTTTTAGATCTTCTTGATTTTGCCCGAAGAACTTGGCCCAGGTTTCGGCAGCTCCAGCAGCATCAGATCTTACATAAGCGCGGATCGGTAGATCCACAAATCTAGGGTCGATATCGTTCCATTTCTTGTAGCTATGCGTGACGAAGATTCCTTCCAGTTCCCTTTGCGTCAAGCCCCGCTCTTTGATCAGGCCGGCATTGGGATGTTTAGCGTTGTAGGTGCCGAGTACTGCATCTTTTGCTACAAATATAGGTAGCGCTCCCTTTGTTAATTCCTGTTGGTGCAGATCCCTTGATACAAGACCTATATCCATCATGTCTGTCAAGACATCTGTGATTCCTTTTCCTGCTCCTCCAGCAGAGATATTAAAGCGTACATTGGGGTGTATTTTCTTAAAGTCTTCACTCCATAAAACTACAATTGGGTACAAAGCAAATGCGCCAGAAATAGATATATTTCCTGAATAACCTGTCTCGCTATCATAGCTGTTTGTTTTTTTTGGCGCGCAGCTTAGTGAAAGAAGTATTGTTAATATGTTGATAATTAATCTATTCATCGTTTTTGTTTTGACTTCTCTAATTTCAGTTTGCGTCTTTTTTTACAAATATATACTAATTTGGTAGATTATATAGTTATTGTTGTTTTTCTTTTATACATTTGTTTCGTCGTTCCTAAAAATACAGAAATGGCAAGCTATAGATTAATGGAGTTTTAGCTGAAAAAATATGCAGAGTTTTCGTACTGAATTAGAGAATCCTATTGTCGAGCAGGAAATAATTGAGCTGGATAGGAAGATTAGGGCTTACCAAGAGGGAAAGTTGCCCGAGGAAAAATTTAGGTCGCTTCGTTTGGCAAGAGGGGTGTATGGACAACGTCAAGCAGGTGTTCAGATGGTTCGTATCAAGTTGCCTTTTGGAAAGGTCACCTTTAAGCAATTGCTAAAGATTGCAGCCATATCTGATGAATATGCGAGTCGTAACCTTCACCTTACCACAAGACAGGATATACAGATTCATTACGTAAGCTTGGATAAAACACCGGAGCTATGGGCTAAGTTGGCTGCTGATGATATTACACTTCGGGAGGCCTGTGGCAATACCGTTCGAAATGTTACAGCTTCAGCGACGGCAGGGGTAGATCCAGACGAACCCTTTGACGTATCGCCCTATGCCCAGCAAACATTTGAATACTTTCTGCGCAATCCGGTCTGTGCAGAGATGGGGCGTAAATTCAAAATAGCCTTTTCATCGTCGGATAGGGATACGGCATTTTCCTATATACATGATTTCGGATTTATTCCCAAGATTAAGGTGGTTGATGGTGTAGAGCAGCGGGGCTTTAAGGTGTTATTGGGCGGAGGCCTTGGTGCACAGCCTATATTGGCGGAGGAAGTGTTCGAGTTTCTGCATGAAGATCACATCATCCCTTATATGGAAGCCACACTTCGTGTATTTGACCGATATGGAGAGCGTAATAACCGTAATAAGGCCCGGTTTAAGTATTTAGTCCAAAAAATGGGCTTAGCCGAAGTATTGCGTTTGATCGAGGAGGAAAGGATTGCGAATAAAAATCAGGTTTACGTAGTGGATCGTGGTCTGGTAGAATTACCCGAATTGCCTACGGATAAGGTAGCGGTTACACTACCTGTTGACGAGGAGGCCTATGCATTGTGGAAACAGACCAATGTATTTCGTCAAAAGCAAGAAGGGTATTACGGTGTATATGTCAAGGTGCTAACTGGAGATGTATCGACAGATAAGGCCAGGGAGTTAGTTGAGGGAATAAAAAGCCATGTTGCGGATGATATCCGTATTACCCAAGGGCAGAATCTACTGTTTAAGTACGTCCGTGAAGAGTCCTTGCCGCACTTGTTTAACCTATTGACGCGGTTGGATCTGGCTAAGGCCGGGTTTGACAGTACGGCCGATATAACGACTTGCCCCGGTACAGATACCTGCAATCTAGGAATTTCTAATTCTACAGAGATGGCGCGTGTGCTCGAAGGCTATATACACGAGTTTTATCAAGATTTTGTATTAGAGCAGCGTTTGAAGATAAAGATTTCGGGTTGTATGAACTCTTGTGGGCAACATGGATTGGCACATATTGGCTTTCATGGCAGTTCGGTAAAAGCAGAGGGTAAGGTCGTGCCTGCAGCACAGGTGATGTTGGGGGGCGGTACCGTCGGCGACGGCAAGGGGCGCGTTGCCGAGAGAGTGATTAAAGTGCCTACCAAGCGTGTACTTCAGGTGGTCGATTTGATTCTCGCGGATTATAAATCAAATAAGACGTTAGAAGAAGATTTTCATAGTTACTACGACCGATTCGGTAAAGATTATTTTTATAGGCTTTTGAAGCCGCTGTCGGATCTGAGTACATTGACGGGAGGAGAGTTTATCGACTGGGGACATCAGGATACCTTTGCGACAGCAATAGGGGTCGGCGAGTGTGCCGGTGTGGTGATCGACCTTGTCGCTACCTTGCTGTTTGAGGCAGAGGAAAAAATAGATTGGGCCAAGCAGGCGCTGGATAAGCAACAATATGCCGATGCTATCTACCACAGCTATAGTGCGTTTGTATGGACGGCCAAGGCCTTGCTGTTGGACAAAGGCATTAATGCAAGTACGCAGATTGCGGTGATAGATGCTTTCGATGAGACGTATGTAGCAAGTGGTGATTTCCAATTTCCAGTTTCCTTCTCCGATAGGGTATTGCAGATAAATAAATATGAACCGTCAAAAGATTTTGCCCAAGCGTATCTGACACAAGCTACGGCATTTTATTACGAGGGGGCCGAACGGAGAGCGGTTCTAAAGTTGAATTAAAAAATAGAATAACGAATGAATACAATACAACCATTTGTGACGCTAGTAGGTGCAGGTCCGGGAGATCCTGGTCTAATCACGTTGAAGGGAATAAAGGCAATCGAAAGTGCCGACGTCATTTTGTATGACGCCTTGGTGAATGAATCTTTATTATCTTATGCTAAAGCCGGCTGTACCAAGATATATGTGGGCAAGCGTGCGGAGCAGTTGTCTACCTCACAAGATTATATTAACCGATTGATGGTGGATTATGCGTTGACGCATGGGCACGTCGTAAGGCTCAAAGGTGGAGATCCCTTTGTTTTTGGCCGTGGGGGCGAAGAATTGGATTATGTGCATGGGTTTGGTATTGCCACTGCTGTGATACCGGGGGTGTCTTCGGCTATCGGACTGACCGGTCTACAGAAAATCCCATTGACCTACCGAGGTATTAGTGAGAGCTTTTGGGTTATTACCGGGTCTAAATCTGATGGCAGTCTGTCACTAGATCTTACCCACGCAGCCGACACTGATGCTACCGTTGTGGTATTGATGGGCTACGCCAAGTTGCAGCAGATCGTAGCCTTATACAAATCCCGTCAAAAAGCAGATCTCCCTATTGCTGTCATCCAAAATGGCTCCTTACCGAATGAGCGTATCGCATTAGGAACTATAGATTCAATTATTGCAGCGGTGGAGAAATCTAATATTGGCGCTCCAGCTATACTCGTGATTGGAGAAGTGGTGCGCAAGCATGAGGCGTTTAATGATTTGCGTAAAGAGATTCAATATTTAGAAAGATAACATGAATAGATTGTTCCCCATATTTCTTAAACTCGAACAATTGCAGGTATTGCTGGTAGGGGCTGGGCCGATAGGTCTGGAAAAGATTACCGCTTTACTATGTAGTAGTCCTGGTGCCAAAATTCGGGTAGTGGCTAGTGTGGTGGCGGATTCATTTCGGGATTACATTGCCGGACAGGCGGCTGTCGAGCTGCATGAAAGGCATTTCCGTGAAGCGGATCTGGATGGTGTTGATCTGGTCGTATTGGCATCCAATAATCCGGAGTTTAATGAAGAAGTCCGCTTGTTAACCAGAGAACGTAATCTTCTATTAAATGTAGCCGATAAGCCCGATTTGTGCGACTTCTACCTGGGCTCCATCGTAGCGAAGGGGGATCTCAAAATCGGCATCTCCACGAATGGGAAGTCTCCAACGATTGCCAAGCGCCTGAAAGAGTTTTTTAACGATTTGCTACCCGAGGAGATTGATGAAACCTTGGGATTGATGCATGAGATGCGGGAACAACTTAAGGGTGATTTTCAGGAGAAAGTAAAAGCGCTTAATGCACATACGCGTGAACTGATAAAATAAGGTATAGCATGATTGATTTATTGAAAAAAGCTTTATCTGGCTTAGATGCGCAAGAAATTGTTTCTTATGTTGTCCAAAATTATGCTGAACGTACCGTTTTTTCTACCTCCTTTGGTATAGAAGACCAGGTTATCACCGAAATGCTTTCGAAAGAACCTCAGCAGGTATCTATTTTTACGTTAGAAACAGGGCGGTTATTTCCTGAGACCTATTATGTGTGGAATAGGACCTTAGAACGTTATAATGTGCCAATAAAAGCCTTTTATCCACAGACAGATGCTGTAGAAGCCATGGTTTCGGACAAAGGTCCTTCTAGTTTTTATGAGAGCGTAGCCAATAGGAAAGAATGCTGTTTTGTACGCAAGATCGAACCTTTAAAGCGGGCGATAAAAGGCTTTGATATCTGGATCACAGGAATTCGTGCTGAGCAATCGCCTAATCGGGAAGAGATGGATTTTCTGGAGTGGGATGAGGCGAATTCAATCGTTAAGGTGCATCCCTTGTTTTATTGGTCATTGGACGAAGTGGAAGCTTTCTTAAAGCAGTTTAATGTGCCTTATAATCCATTGCATGATAAGGGATTCCCTAGTATAGGATGTCAACCCTGTACCAGGGCTGTAAAAAAAGGAGAAGATTTTCGTGCAGGCAGATGGTGGTGGGAGGATAAAAGTAAAAAGGAGTGTGGATTGCATAGTGGAAGCTGAGCATTGCAAAGTGAAAAGTTATAAGTTAGATAAAATGGATTATTTAGATCATTTAGAGGCAGAAGCTATTTATATTCTCCGTGAGGTCGCGGCGCAATTTGAAAAGCCGGCCCTGTTGTTTTCCGGGGGAAAAGATAGTATTACATTGGTGCATCTTGCGAAGAAGGCATTTCGTCCCGGTAGGTTTCCTTTTCCTTTGGTGCATATTGATACAGGGCATAATTTTCCGGAAACTATTTTGTTTAGGGATTGGCTGGTTGATCAGATCGGTGAAAAGCTGATTGTCGGTTCGGTTCAGGATAGCATCGATGCAGGGCGGGTTGTGGAGCAAAAGGGTAAAAACGCGAGTAGGAATGCATTGCAAACCGTGACGTTGTTGGATACGATCGAACGATATGGTTTTGATGCCTGTATTGGAGGGGCACGGAGAGATGAAGAAAAGGCACGTGCTAAAGAACGTATTTTTTCGGTACGGGATGAATTTGGGCAGTGGGATCCCAAGCGTCAGCGTCCCGAGTTATGGAATATATTTAATGGCAGGATACATAAGGGTGAAAATGTACGCGTGTTTCCCATCTCAAATTGGACAGAGCTGGATGTGTGGAATTACATAAAGAGGGAGCAAATAGCGTTGCCTTCTATCTATTTCAGTCACGAGCGCGATGTGGTGTGGCGCAATGGGCAGTGGATGGCTAGTGCAGACTGTCTGCAAATTGATGAAGCAGACAAGGTAGAACATCGGTCTGTACGTTTCAGAACAGTAGGAGATATGACCTGTACTGCCGCAGTAGACTCTATTGCCGTAGAACTCGATGATATTATCTCCGAGATAAAGGCTTCGACGGTGAGTGAAAGAGGGGCTAGAATGGACGATAAAGTATCTGAAGCAGCGATGGAGGAACGGAAAAAACAAGGGTATTTTTAGTGTTTAGTATTTAGTACATAGTATTTAGATATTAGATTTTAGACAATAAGAAATGAACATATTAAAATTTATAACGGCTGGTTCAGTAGATGATGGCAAGAGTACGCTGATCGGTCGCTTGCTATACGATACCGATTCTATATTGGACGATCAATTGGAGGCTATTCAAAAAGCGAATCGGAAGAATGACGACGGTACGGTCGATCTTGCTATCCTCACCGATGGATTGAAGGCCGAACGGGAGCAGGGTATTACCATCGATGTGGCCTACAAATATTTTCAGACCGAGGTGCGTAAATTTATTATTGCCGATGCACCAGGACATATTCAGTATACCCGTAATATGGTGACCGGGGCCTCAAATTCTGATTTGATCATTATTTTGATAGATGCCCGCAAGGGGATGATCGAGCAGACCAAAAGACATTCTTTCATCGCTAAATTATTGTCTTTGAAAAAGGTGCTGGTCTGTATCAATAAAATGGATATGGTCGATTATAGTCAATCTGTTTTTGACACGATCAAGTCGGATTATCAACGGTTAGCGGACAATTTAAATTTACAGGACGTAGATTTTGTACCAGTCTCCGCACTTAAGGGAGATAATATTGTCTTTTCTTCCAAGCATATGCCTTGGTATACAGGTCCGACTTTGCTGCATTATCTGGAGACGGTTCAGTTTGCCGACAAAGGAACCGGCGCTTGGCGCGTCCCTGTCCAATGGGTGGTACGCCCTCAGACGGTAGATCTTCCGGATTATAGGGGCTATGCCGGTCGGGTAATAGGCGAGGGGCTAAAAGTAGGAGAGGAAGTTGTCGTATTGCCTAGCGGGGTAACGAGTCGGGTAAAGGCTATAACGTTTGACGACGTGGATCTAGCGCATGCGGAGGATGGACAGTCTATCATTGTCCATTTAACTGATGATATTGATATATCAAGAGGCGATTTTATTGTTAGTGCCTATTCGCAACCACATACCGAGCGTAGTTTTGAGGCCAATATTAGTTGGTTTGAAGGTAAGGCGTTGGATGTAAATCAGGTATATCTTTTACAGAATCAAACCAAGGTAACTAAGGTTAAGTTTGCTGAGATTAAATATAGGTACGATGTCAATACGCAAGAGATGGTTTATGACGATCGTATAGGGTTAAATGACATTGGAAGAATCGTCGTAAAGGCGGCGGACGAGGTC
>JBEBQJ010000127.1:0-14066 GCA_040395455.1 Sphingobacterium yanglingense
CAAAGGTAATAATTTACCTACTCCATCTGTTCCTGAATCGTTCAATGTATTAGTACATGAGCTACGCGGTTTAGGTCTAGATATCACATTAGATTAATCAAGCAAAGAAATGAGCTTAAGAGGCCTTGAGCCTCTTAGGCTTTTACATACATCTTTAAGTTATACAACGTATGTCTTACAAAAAAGATAATAAAATTAAAAGTAACTTCACTTCCATTACCATTAGTTTGGCCTCTCCAGAAACTATCTTGGAGCGTTCAAGTGGAGAAGTTACTAAACCAGAAACGATTAACTATCGTACCTACAAACCGGAGCGTGATGGTTTATTCTGTGAGCGTATCTTTGGTCCTGTGAAGGATTATGAATGTCACTGTGGTAAATACAAACGTATTCGTTATAAGGGTATTGTGTGTGACCGTTGTGGTGTAGAGGTTACAGAAAAGAAAGTACGTCGTGAGCGTATGGGACACATCAATTTGGTTGTTCCTGTAGCGCATATTTGGTACTTCCGTTCACTTCCTAATAAAATTGGTTATTTGTTAGGTCTTCCAACGAAGAAGTTGGATATGATTATCTATTATGAGCGTTATGCAGTTATCCAACCTGGTATCAAGGAGGATGATGGTATTTCGTACATGGATTTTCTAACAGAAGAAGAATATTTGGATATTTTGGATACTCTTCCAAAAGAAAACCAATATTTGGATGATAATGATCCTCAGAAATTCATAGCCAAAATGGGTGCTGATGCATTAGAGGAATTGTTAAAGCGTCTTGATTTAGATCAGTTGTCTTACGATTTACGTCACCAAGCGGCTAATGAGACTTCTCAACAACGTAAAAATGAGGCCTTAAAACGTCTTCATGTTGTAGAAGCTTTCCGTGGTGCTAATACGCGTATAGAAAATAGACCAGAGTGGATGATTGTTAAGATAGTTCCTATCATTCCACCTGAGTTACGTCCGTTGGTACCTTTAGATGGTGGTCGCTTTGCGACGTCGGATCTAAACGACTTATACCGTCGTGTTATTATCCGTAACAACCGTCTTAAGCGCTTGATTGAAATTAAAGCTCCTGAAGTAATCCTACGTAATGAAAAACGTATGCTTCAAGAGGCAGTCGACTCTTTGTTTGACAACTCACGTAAGGTAAATGCAGTGAAAACTGAAGGTAATCGTGCGTTGAAATCATTATCTGATATTTTGAAAGGTAAACAAGGTCGTTTCCGTCAAAACTTGTTAGGTAAGCGTGTGGATTATTCTGCTCGTTCGGTAATTGTTGTAGGACCTCATTTGAAATTACACGAATGTGGTATTCCTAAAGATATGGCTGCTGAGCTTTACAAACCATTCATCATTCGTAAGATGATTGAAAGAGGTATTGTAAAGACGGTAAAATCAGCTAAGAAAATTGTAGATCGTAAAGATCCAGTAGTATGGGATATTCTTGAAAATGTATTGAAAGGACACCCTGTATTATTAAACCGTGCTCCTACGCTTCACCGTTTGGGTATTCAGGCTTTCCAGCCTACTTTGGTAGAGGGTAAAGCTATCCAATTACACCCATTAGTGTGTACAGCGTTTAACGCGGATTTTGACGGTGACCAGATGGCAGTTCACTTACCGCTAGGTAATGCTGCAATTTTGGAAGCCCAAATCCTAATGTTGGCAGCGCATAACATCTTGAACCCTGCGAATGGTTCTCCTGTTACGGTACCATCTCAAGATATGGTATTGGGTCTTTATTATATTACTAAAGGCCGTAGAACGGACGATTCTCGTAAGATGAGAGGTGAAGGAAGTACTTTCTATTCTCCGGAAGAAGTAATCATCGCTTTGAATGAGAATCAAGTCGATCTTCACGCGTGGATTAAAGTGAGAACTGAAGTTCTTACGAAGACAGGACAGATCGAACCGCAAATCATCGAAACAACTGTGGGAAGAGTAATCTTCAACCAGATTGTCCCAGAAGAAGTCGGTTATATCAATGAAATTTTGACTAAAAAATCGTTGCGTAATGTCATCGGTGAGATTGTAAAATCTACAGGTATGGCACGTGCTGCAAAATTCTTGGATGATATGAAGGAACTTGGTTTCCAAACAGCATTCAAGGGTGGTCTATCCTTCAACTTGCAAGATTTAAATATTCCTGCTGCAAAAGCAGAATTGATTTCGCAAGCTACAAATGAAGTAGACGAGGTGATGAACAACTATAACATGGGTTTCATTACTAACAACGAACGTTACAACCAGATTATCGATATTTGGACGCGTATCAACAACAGGTTGACTGCGCACGTAATGGATATCTTGTCTAATGACAACCAAGGATTCAACTCTGTATATATGATGTTGGATTCTGGAGCCCGTGGTTCGAAAGAGCAGATTCGTCAGCTATGCGGTATGCGTGGTTTGATGGCTAAGCCTCAGAAATCGGGTAATTCAGGTGGTGAGATTATCGAAAACCCAATTTTGTCAAACTTTAAAGAAGGTTTGTCGGTATTGGAGTACTTTATTTCTACTCACGGTGCGCGTAAAGGTCTTGCGGATACGGCCCTTAAAACAGCCGATGCGGGTTACTTGACTCGTCGTCTACATGACGTCGCACAGGATATGATTGTGGTTGATTTTGATTGTGGTGGATTACGTGGTCTATATACGACAGCATTGAAAGATAATGATGATATTATCGAACCATTGTATGACCGTATTTTGGGACGTACACCGCTTCATGATGTTTACCATCCTGAAACCGACGAGCTTATCGTAGCTGCAAATGATGATATCACAGAAGAAGTTGCTGCTGCAATTGACGAAGCTGGTATCGAAGGCTTAGAAATCCGTTCGGTATTGACTTGTGAGGCTAAGCGTGGCGTTTGTGCTTGTTGTTACGGACGTAACTTAGCATCAGGTAAGCGCGTTCAAATGGGGGAGGCAGTTGGTGTAATCGCTGCTCAGTCTATTGGTGAGCCAGGTACACAGCTGACGCTTCGTACATTCCACGTGGGTGGTACGGCATCGAATATTGCCAATGAGTCTACTATCATTGCGAAATACGAAGGTACTATCGAGTTTGAGAACGTTCGTACGGTAGAAAAAGAAGGTGAAGAAGGACCGTATCATGTTGTCTTAGGTCGTTCTGGGGAGATTAAGGTTGTAAATGCTGACCGTAAGGTGCTTTATCAACAAATTATCCCTTACGGATCCAATCTTTATGTTAAAGAAGGTGATAAGGTAGAGAAAGGTACTAAGCTTGTTGATTGGGATCCATATAATGCTGTGATTATCTCAGAGTTTGCGGGTAAAGTTGAGTTCGATGCTATCATCGAAGGCGTTACTTTCCGCGAGGAGTCTGATGAGCAAACTGGTCACAAAGAGAAAGTGATTATTGAAACACGTGATAAAACTAAAAACCCGACAATCAAAGTCCTTGATAATAAAGGCGAGGTAATCCGTTCATACAATATTCCAGTAGGAGCACACGTTTCTGTTTCCGATGGGCAAAAATTGAAAGAAGGTGCTGTTTTAGTTAAGATTCCTCGTTCGACAGGTAAAACTCGAGATATTACGGGAGGTCTACCTCGTGTTACAGAGTTGTTTGAAGCTCGTAACCCTTCGAACCCAGCTGTTGTTACAGAAATCGACGGTGTTGTATCATTAGGAGGTGTAAAACGCGGTAATCGTGAGGTATCTATTGAATCCCGTGATGGTCAAGTTAAGAAGTACTTAGTGCCTCTTTCAAAACATATCTTAGTTCAGGATAACGACTTTATCAAAGCAGGTATGCCATTATCTGATGGACAGATTTCTCCAGGTGATATTTTGTCAATCAAAGGACCTGCAGCTGTACAAGAGTATATCGTAAACGGTATCCAAGAGGTTTATCGTCTACAAGGTGTGAAGATCAACGATAAGCATTTCGAGACGATTGTACACCAGATGATGCAGAAAGTAAATATTGAAGATCCAGGAGATACACGTTTCTTAGAGAAAGAAGCTGTAAATAAATGGGACTTCATGGAGGAAAATGATTCATTATACGACAAAAAGGTAGTTGTTGAAGCTGGTGATTCTAAAGAATTGCGTCCAGGACAAATTGTTACGTTACGTAGATTGCGCGAAGAGAATTCACTTTTGAAACGCCAAGATATGAAACTAGTAGAAGTTCGTGATGCTATTCCAGCTACATCTAGTCCATTGCTTCAAGGTATTACTAGAGCTTCATTAGGAACTAAATCATTCATTTCAGCAGCGTCCTTCCAGGAAACTACTAAAGTGTTGAATGAGGCAGCCATCGCCGGTAAACGTGACCATTTACTAGGATTGAAAGAGAACGTAATTGTAGGACACTTAATTCCTTCAGGTACAGGTCTTCGTCAATACGGTAATATCATCGTTGGATCGCGTGAAGAATACGATCAGTTGTTAGCTTCTAAAGAAGAAGATTAAGCACTTTTCAATAAATATTTAAAAAAGAGGGGGTGTCCGGCTGGATATCCCCTCTTTTTTTGGATTTTGGGAGTAACGAAAACGTTTTCGTATATATGTCTTTCTGAATAAGCCTATTTCTTAATTAACTTGATTATTATTGTGTTAAATAGAATAAATTATGAGCATTTTAGAACGTTTTTCCTTATCAGGAAGGGTAGTGGTCGTAACAGGAGGGACTGGTATTCTTGGTAAGAATTTTGTGAAGGCTATCGCAGAAGCGGGAGCCAAAGTCTGTATTATTGGGAGAGATCTAGTGAAGGCACAAGAACGTGTTAAGCTAGTTGAAGAACTTGGAGGAGAGGGATTAGCGATTGTAGGAGACGTCTTGGATGAAAAGTCTATGCTGCATGCTTGTCAACAGGTATTGGACAAATGGGGAATAATAGATGCTTTAGTCAATGCGGCTGGAGGTAATATACCAGGAGCTACAATTGGACCAGATCAAGATTTATTTGCTTCTGATATACAGGATACAATCAAAGCTATAGAACTGAATCTATTTGGTACGATAATACCCACCCACATTTTTGGCAAAGTGATAGCAGAGAAGGGAAAGGGGGTGATTATAAATATTGGCTCTCTCTCTTCTAGTCAGGCGATTACGAGGGTATTGGGCTATACTGTAGCAAAAAATGGCATAGTGGGTTATACAAAATGGATGGCCACAGAGTTGGCGCTACGCTATGGAGACCGGGTTCGGGTCAATGCTATAGCCCCAGGGGTTTTCTTGACAGAACAAAATAGAACTTTATTGACGAATCCGGATGGATCGTTTACCGAACGGGCACAACGTTTTGTGAACGGAACTCCATATTCCCGTCTAGGTGATCCCAGTGAACTGGAAGGTACATTGATTTATCTATTGAGTGATGCTTCGGCTTTTGTTTCGGGAGAGACCGTGTACGTAGACGGAGGCTTTAATGCATGGACAGGTGTGTAAATAAAAATATAAAATGAAAAAATTTGAACAAACTTGGAGATGGTATGGACCGGATGATCCAGTCTCTTTACAAGATATTAGACAAGCTGGCGCTACAGGTGTCGTCACGGCTTTACACCATGTACCTCATGGAGAGGTATGGACAGTAACGGATATTCTTGAACGGAAACGGATAATAGAGGAGGGGGGACTTTCATGGTCTGTTGTGGAGAGTGTGCCAGTCCATGAGGCTATAAAAACTAGAGGTCGTGATGCAATGCGATATATCGATAATTACAAAGAAACGCTTACGAATCTCGCTTCCTGTGGAATATATATTGTTACTTACAATTTTATGCCTGTATTGGATTGGACGCGGACGATGTTGGATAAGGAGATGCCGAATGGGGCAAAAGCACTCTATTTTGATTGGACCGACCTTGCTCTATTTGATATTTATATTCTGAAAAGACATGGCGCTGAAAAAGACTATTCTGAGGAAATCGTAACGGCTGCCAATCAGCGTTTTAAAGAGCATTCGGCCGAGGATCTGGCTTCGCTAACTCATGTGATATTGATGGGGATTCCCAGCGAAAAAGATATCTCGTTGGAGGATCTTCAAAATAGTTTAAACGTATACTCCAATATCGGACTTGATGGGCTTTTGAGCAATCTCTTGTGGTTTTTAGGGGAGATTCGAGATGTTTGTGAGACCAATGGAATACAGATGGCACTGCATCCGGACGATCCACCTTATCCGATTTTGGGCTTACCTCGGATAGCCAGCAATAAAGAGGATTACCTTAAAGTAATAAATGGAATAGACAGTTCTTTTAATGGCGTCTGCTTTTGTTCTGGATCTTTAGGAGCGGGCGCGTCTAATGATGTCTTGGATATAGCCCGTGCTATCAAGCACAGGGTTCATTTCGCCCACTTTAGAAATGTTAAGAAGGATCGTACAGGCAATTTCTATGAGGCTGATCATCTTGATGGCGATGTAGATATGCCTGGCCTTCTCCAAATATTTGTCGAAGAGAATCAAAATAGGCTACGTCCTATTCCTTTTCGACCTGATCACGGGCATCAGATGTTAGACGACTTGAATAAAGTTACGAATCCCGGGTACTCTGCTATTGGTAGATTACGCGGGTTGGCCGAATTAAGAGGGGTGGAACAGGGGCTGATAGCTCTTATGCAAGTGCAGTAGATTTTCGGAGCTGGATAGAGGTTTCTAAAAGAATAGTTTGAAAATCTATCTGGCTCCGCTCTCTTTTTGAGTTTATAAGATCCAAAAGTAATTGTAGTGCAGTACTAGCCATTTCTTCCGTAGGTTGGTGAACTGTGGATAACGCGGGGTTAAGGCTGTTTGCAAATTCTATATTTGAAAAACCAATAACTGCAATTTCTTTAGGTACCTGTACTTTTAAGTCGGCGAGGATTCCAAGTACACGTGTAGTCAAGGTTTCCGTTGTACCCAAAATAGCATTAAGAGCGTTGTCAGAATGCATGCACTTGGTGATAACTTCTTTCAAACTCTCATCTATTTTTTTTAGAGATTTACTGTAGTCTATATAGATGATGTTTTCTTCTTTAATTGGAATATTATAATCTTCCAGGGCCTTTCGGTATCCCTCTAAGCGGTATTGCGTTACTCCAAGGTTTTTGCCACAGAGTACTATTATATTTTTTCTATCTATTTTTATGAGTTCCTCAGTCGCTAGATAAGTACTTCTGACATTGTCGATGCCAACCTTATGGGTATCAAGATTATAGTGGATGCGGTCAAATATAACCACAGGACAGTTTTTGTTATGTATACTAGCAAGTAGTTTTAGATTGGAGGTCTCACTTACCGGAGCAATCAAAATTCCATCCACGCCTTGGTTGGTCAGTGTCATTAATGCTCTCTCTTCTTCTTCTTCGTTATCGATACTTTGCATGAAGATGATATTGTAGCTGTTACTTATGGCACTCTGGTGTAGATATTGTAGTAGCTGAGCTGAAAAAGGAGTCTGAATACTTGGTAGTAGTACACCGATATTGTTGGTCTTTCCTAATTTTAGGTATTTTGCCAAGGGGTTAGGTTGGTAATTATGCTCTTTGGCAAACTTCCTAACTTTTATCTTAGTTTCTTCACTGATTTCATAGCTATCGTTCAGCGCTTTGGAAATAGTAGATGGCGATAGATGTAATCTTTCAGCAATTTCTTTTAAGGTAATTTTGGTCATGTTATTAGATCCCTCCTGAGCCTAATATACAAAAAAAGAGGTTAAATAAACCTCTTTTTTATGTTTATCTTAAATCGATTATTTCGTAGTTTTTAAATTTGTCTTTCGCAAAAGTAAAAGTGCTTTCATCGAATTTCTGACCCAGGTATAGCGACTTAATCGTATAAGTAAATCGATTACTGGATTTATCAAAAATTGTAACGTCGTGTATATGATTGTTTTGGTTGATTCGTAATTTTATCTTAAAATAGTTTGTTTTCGTATCCAGTGGAGATAATTCTACTACACGTAGGGGCTCTGTTTTACCATTTTTAGTTAATTTCTCTTCCGGCATCGATATATATTTATATCCCTTTTTATAGAAGGAGAAAAGATTGTTTGGACCTATAGTACTATCATCATGCTCTGCATCTGTTATCTGAACTTCTTTGATATCGTGAGAGATATTCCATACTGTCTTTCCATTGGACAATATTTCTTGATCTTCCATTTTGATAGCATATTGTTTCTTAGGCTTGTTGAAATACATGATTCCTGTATTACTGTAAGCTGTTTTATTGGCATCTTGCACAGTCAAGTCAAATTCCGAACGAATCGTTTTATAAGCATCGTACTTTTTGGAAACCTCATTTAGCATTTTCGTTGCTGCCGGATCGGTCTGTGCTATAGATAGCGCTGCAATAGCAGTACAAATCAATGTAAGAATGTGTTTTTTCATATTAATCAGCTTTTCTCAAAGTCTCTAGATACTGTTCTAGCGAGTATTCATCTGGATATAGTACTTCGCGGGCCTTGCTACCTTCAAATGGGCCTACAATACCGGCAGCCTCCAATTGATCGATTATTCTTCCAGCTCTATTATATCCCAATTTTAATTTGCGCTGTATCAGTGAGGTTGACCCCTGTTGATGCATCACGATAAGACGGGCCGCTTCTTCAAAGAGTTGATCCCTCTCGGACATATCGAAATCCATAGATCCAGAACCTTCACCCGATTCATCTACGTATTCAGGCAGCATGAATGCTGATGGATAGCCCCGTTGTCCTCCTATAAAATCGGAAATACTTTCTACCTCTGGTGTATCTACAAACGCACATTGTATCCGTATAAGGTCACTTCCAGTAGCTAAGAGCATATCCCCTCGACCTATAAGTTGGTCGGCTCCGCCCGAATCTAGAATCGTCCGAGAGTCTACTTTGGATAGCACTCTAAACGCTAGCCGTGCTGGAAAGTTGGCCTTGATGGTACCCGTAATAATATTGACAGATGGACGCTGCGTTGCAATGACCAAGTGGATTCCCACGGCTCGTGCTAATTGAGCTAGTCGTGCTATAGGGGTTTCAACTTCTTTACCTGCGGTCATCATTAAATCTGCAAATTCATCTACAATAAGAACTATAAAGGGTAAGAATCGATGACCCTCCTCAGGGTTTAATCTTCTATTGACAAATTTTGCATTATATTCCTTTAAGTTACGTACCTGCCCATTCTTTAGCAAGTCATAACGTTGGTCCATTTCAATACAAAGCGAGTTTAGTGTATTGATAACCTTTTTTGTATCAGTGATAATAGCATCTTCCTCGCCTGGTAATTTTGCTAGAAAGTGTCTTTCTACTTTTTTGAACAAGGATAACTCTACTTTTTTTGGATCGACCAGGACGAATTTTAGTTCGGCGGGATGCTTTTTGTAAAGCAGAGAAGTCAATATAGCATTTATACCTACCGACTTACCTTGACCCGTAGCCCCTGCCACCAACAGGTGAGGCATTTTTGCCAAATCAGCAATATAGACTTCGTTGGATATGGTTTTTCCTAAAGCGATAGGCAAATCCATATCTGTCTTTTGAAACTTTTCGGTTGATATCACCGAACGCATAGAAACCATTTCCGGAGTACTATTTGGCACCTCAATTCCTATGGTTCCCTTGCCTGGCATAGGTGCGATAATCCGTATACCTAAAGCCGCCAAGCTTAATGCAATATCATCTTCGAGATTTTTGATCTTTGAAATCCGTACACCAGGTTTGGGGATGATTTCATACAAGGTGACTGTAGGACCTACCGTTGCTTTGATGTGTTCTATCTCAATGCTGTAGTTTCTTAACGTTTCAACAATCCTGTTTTTGTTGGCTTCAAGCTCATGTTGGTTGATCGTGATCTTTCCAGTACCATAGTCCTTTAGTAGCTCTAATGTAGGGTGCTGATAACTTGATAAATCCAGTTTTGGGTCGTATTCTCCAAACTGAGCAACCAAATCACTTGCTGATATAGACTTTTCTTCTTTTTGTTCCTCAATAATTAAAGTCGGCTCTTGGCGTTCTTCTTCTTGGCGAGGTTCAATATCAAGAGGAGGATCTATGGACAATTCGATCGTTGTATTCTCCGAAGATGCAATTGTTTCTGTTTGAGCCCTTGTTTCAAAGTTCACACTGTTGATAACCTCTATATCGTCTAGCGATGGGTCCTCGATCTCTTCTTGGTTGTCTTCCCGTAGATGCGCGTACCTGTCATTCAGACTTGGAGATAGGTTGGCAGATAGGTTGGGCGTGTTCCTACCTCGCAAGGTATTTGAAACTTCTATTACTGCACCATCAATATTAATCTCTTCCTCTTTTTCTGGGATAGGGACAGGTTGGTTCTTTGGTGTGGAGACTCTGTTTATTTGGACCGGTTCTTCATCTTCCTCTTCTTCAAGGTCTACATTATTGGATTTATTGATTGATTGAAATGATAATTTGAGATCAAGGTTGTATATCAATATCAAGGCGGTGAGGTACGAAAATATCAAAAGGCCAGCTACACCATATTTTCCGATTTGTGTGTTTAATAACTGATTGGTCCAGAAACCAAACTTCCCTTCTAAGATATGTGGTGTCTCCGTTATATATTCTTGTATAAATCCGAGAGTGACGGAGAGAAATATGATGCCAATAAACGAATAAAGTACGGTTTTCCATACCGGAAGTATTGATTTTTTATAGAGCAGTTTATAACCAACTACAAATAAAATCAGGATAAAAAGAAAAGAGGCAATACCAAACCACTCGAAAATAAACATGTTGGCAAGAAGGGCACCTAACTTTCCTAATTTATTCTCCACGATTGGGGTTTCTAATCCTTCGGTTTGAAGTTCTGCACTGGTATCAAATAGTGTTTTCCATCCTCCGTTGGTCGCTGCAATATAGCTTTGGTCTTCTTTCCATGTAAAAAGGTAAGATGTAAAAGCAACAGCTAGCAAAAAAGAGCTTAGTATAAGGAAAAGACCAATTATTTTTAACGCTTTTCTTTGTCCCTCGGAAAAATCAATGTTATCGAAAGATTTGACGAATGAGGGAATCTTTTTAGTTGATGTTGTTGCAGTATTCTTTGCCTCTTTAGTACTTCTACTCTGACTGCTATTTTTAAATGTATTGCCTTTGTATGCCATGAAAATGTTATACTTTACCTTATACAAACTTATTAAAAAAAACCGTAGAAATGCAGTGTTGTCATTGGATTTATAAGGTATCTGTAGCGATTGTTGTATACTGTTCGTTTTAATGAGTAAATTAGTATTTTGTTCGTCAGCCATGAAGTATAGATATAATGTTGCGCTTTTTTTGATAACACTGTTTTTAAGCAGTTGTGTAAAGGATGATGCAAATCGCGTATTTGATAATCCGGGGAGTCTTTCTAGTTTAGCAGCCTTCAATGCTGTTCCCGGTACTTCAGAGGTCAATCTTTTTTTAGACGGTGTACGGTTTAACAATACAAATGAAAAATTTTCTTTCGGTGAGTTTATGCGGCATCGGAATAGTTTTCCGGGACAGAAGAGGTTGAATATTGAAGGGATGAGGACAAAAGGTGAGCCACTTCGTACGTCAACTGGTATAACGTTGCAGGCAGAAAATATATACAGTCTGTTCCTTTATGAGGAGGGAGGTATTCAAGTCAAACTTTCAAAGGATAATATCGTAGTTCCTAGGGATGGATATGCGAAGATAAGATTCGTACATATGGTTAAAGATGCTCCAGCTCTCAGTATGTGGGATAAGGAGCAGACCCAGCCTTTGTTTGGGAACATCCCTTTTAAAGATGTTACGGAGTTTATCGAAGTGAAGGCTAACGAAAGTTTGAGTTTGAAAATAATACCTACTGGAGATCGCAATAAGACTCCGGAGATTTCACAGACTTTTGTCCCAGAAAATAGGACTCTCTATACGTTAATGGTGGTTGGATTACTGAATTCGGACAGTAAAGACCAAGAGGTCTCTCTAAAAGCTATAAAGCTTTAATAGCAATTTTTATCTTCTTCTTCTCCGCTCTTGGTTTTGTCGTTCTTGTAATGTACTTCTCAGTAAATCGTTGAAATCTTCAACAACTTGAAAGAACTGTGACGCTCTTGCCTGTCCGAGAACTTTGGAAAATTCTTCTCTGTATTTTTTCTTTGTCTCGACTTCTTTGGCATCAAAAGCAATGACATCACGCTTACCTCCCATAAATGAATTGGCTTGTTGTGGTGATTCTCCTCTTTTTGCTTTTTTCAACTCCCTTAGTTCATCCATATACTTATTATAGATAGGGAAGAACTTTTGCGCTTCACTTGGAGTAATTTTTAATTCTTTAGTAATATAGGCAATCTTCTCACTTTCAATTGCTTCAAAGTTTCTTTGTTGTGCAAATGAGATTGAATGGGAAGACAGTAGTGCAAAAAACGCAATTAAAATATACTTTAACCGTAACATTATAACATGTAGTTTAAATATTCCTTTATATCCTCGTCGTCTATTGAATTATCAATATGTTCTTGGCTCGTTTTCTCTTGTTCTACAAATTTTGTGAGGTGGATTAGCTCTTCTCCTTCCGAAACCTGGGCGAGATATTCCAGTATCTCTTCATCACTTACATCCTTCACATTGATTTTCGATGTGTTAGTTTGTAGATTGGGAGTCGCATCGGATGATGGAGTTTGTTTCAGTGCAAAATAAGAACCGAATCCAATAAGGAATAAAACTGCAGCAGCAGAAATATAGCTATACCAGCTTCTTTCTCTGTTAATAGCAATTGTTTTTACTCCTTCATCTTTGCTATGCGCTGATGTTTTAGTTATAATCTTGCCAGATAGTGATTGAAAATAATCTGCTGGAGTCGAATAGCCATCAGTTGCGACCTTTGACTTTAGGAATTCTTCTGAACCCTGTATGGTAATACGATTTTCTAAAGTCGCAAAATAATCTGCTGGAACGGCAAAACCGCTCTGTACAACAGATTTTTTAAGATTGATCTCTGAAATTTTAACGCGTATTGAATCCGCTAGGTTTTCAAAATAATTTTCTGGTACTTGATACGATAAATCAGCCGCTTGCTCTTTGAGTTTAAGTTCAGATTCTTTTAGGAAAATAGATTCCTTTAATTGTCCAAAATATCCCTCAGGCACCGTATATCCACTTGATTTCAGTGAAGAACTCTGTAGGCCAATTTTAATTTCGGCTCGTATCAGCTCTTCTTGTTTAGCAAAGAAATCCTTATCTGTAGAAAAAGGGGTGACACGTAGTGAATCCGGAAGGTTATTCTCTTCCATTGGCTCGTTATATGTGTCTCTTTGATTCATGGTCTATGTATAGATGCTTTCTCGGACTAAAGGTTTAATCGTTGTTGTTAAAAAAGTTTTCAACCTTCTTAACCGCTAGATGGTACGAAGCTTTTAGCGCTCCCACACTTGTTCCTAGTATTTCAGAAATCTCATCGTATTTGAGGTCTTCGAAATATTTCATGTTAAATACCAAGCGTTGTTTTTCAGGAAGCGTCAGTAGAGCCTGTTGTAGCTTCATCTGTGCTTTGTCTCCGTTGAAGTAGGTGGTATCTGCTAAGGTCTCAGATAGATAAGAAGAATTGTCATCGTCGAGCGAGACATTCTGTTTTTGTTTTTTCTTGTTTAAGAATGTAATACATTCATTTGTAGCAATACGGTACAACCAAGTGTATAGCTGAGAATCCTCTCTAAACTTCTCTAGATTGCGCCATATCTTGATAAAAATATCTTGGGTCACGTCATCCGCATCGTCATGGTCGATGACCATGCGTCTGACGTGCCAATATATTTTCTGTTGGTATTTTTTTAACAAATGACTGAACGCATCTTCACGTGTACGTTCATCAGCAAACATAGCAATGATTTGCGCGTCTTCCATTTGAATTACTTTCTACTAATAGCTTTACGTGCAGCAGCGACAATGCTGTTGGCATTTAGGCCATATTTTTCCATAAGCTGTGCCGGTGTGCCGGATTCTCCAAAACTATCGTTTACAGCAACATATTCCTGAGGTGTAGGTAGTTTTTGAGCAAGTACCTGTGCGACACTATCTCCAAGTCCACCTAGACGGTTGTGTTCTTCGGCAGTTACAACACACCTAGTTTTGGCTACAGATTTTAAGATAGCTTCCTCATCC
>JBEBQJ010000128.1:0-14032 GCA_040395455.1 Sphingobacterium yanglingense
AGACTACTGCATCTTCTTTAGGTATAGCAAAATTGTATCTCATTGGAAAGAGTGTGTTATTGACGTTATTAGGCACTTCAAGCATTGAAGCACCAGTGCGGGAAGAGAAATACATACTTAAAATCTGTTTAGCATGGGGCAGCTAAAACTCTAAAAATGACTAATTAGTCACTGAAAATAAATTAGTTACAATTATTTTTTATTTATATCATTGTAGAATGAAAATAGAATTAGTAAAAGCAAATATAGATAAGATTGGGATAGGTCTTAAGAAATACAATACTATCATGGATGAATTGTATACAGTAGATGTCTCTAAAAATCTAAACTTTCAACGAATGTATAATCATTTCTATAGAATGGGACGAAGATCAGAAGTCTACTATACATTATATTTTGCGCTTATGGAATCATTAAAGGGAAAAGATGTTAGCTATTCTTACATCTTACAAGAAATCTATTCCAGTACCGGCCGAATTGAAGCATCTTTTGCCTCAAAGTTACTCGCGACAATCAATCCCTCAATGCCAGTTTGGGATAAGTTTGTTTTACAGAATTTCAATCTAAAAGCCCCTTACTATTATTCAAGTGATAGGTTAGTAAAAATTGCTAATGTTTATAAAGAGATAGAAACACGTTTTCAAGAAAATATCGAGACCCAGCAATGGATAGAGGAGCTTGAAAAATTTGATGATTTCTTCCCTGGTAATAATCTAACACAAGTAAAGAAAGCTGATTTGATAATTTGGCAAATGAGATAGCTTTTACCAATCTAATTAGAACCCATTATACGTTGAACTAAGAACCAAAAAGTAAACGGCAAATTAGTGCATGTTAATTTCCCAGCGCTCGTAACTGAAAAATTAGTTAGAAAAACGCCCTTGCGTTCGCAGGGGCTCTATATCGTTTTCTGTATGTTCTCTATGGCTGTATAATTGCACCTCTTCAGAAAGAGGCACTAGCGGTGGTTCTGGTCAATAATCATGTCACTTTGCTTGTCTGTCCATGCTTTTTTTCTACTGGCGTCTTTGTTTACCATCAAATCAGGGCTTATATGCCATATTCTTTTGAGATTACTTCAAAAACTTGGTTCATTTTTACCATTCCTTTTAACCAACCATGATTGGTATTTTCATCCTCATAAACAAAATTATATGATTTAGGGTCAAGATGTCTCCAAATCATAGTGGCCATTGTCATAAATGCTCCGTAGTAAGTAAAAGATCTTGGATGTTCACCTAATTCATTACTTAACCTTTCTGATAAAAATTTTCCAGGTTCTATAAAACTATTCATATGATGTCTATTTGAATACATTTTTACCAGACTAGTTTTAGATTTTCTGCTTTTATGGGCAACATAGTTTCTCAGTGCATAAACTTCGTCAATTTGATTTAAGAATTTATTTTGAAATTGATCGAACGGATTATTTTCTTCAGTTATAATTTTCTTCGATATACCTTTTAATTCCGACGAACTAGTTATCGAAAAGTAACTTAAACCATTAATTATAGCTGTTGCGTTTTCAAAACTTAATTTTCTGGGTAATTCTAAATCAAGATATTTAGCAATTTGAGTAGTGTCAATTGCAACGCAATAGGAGATAATGTTTAAAACAAAGGTCTCCCATTCAGCTAAATGCTTTACCAAAAAAGCTTCTTCAATTGAAGAGATATCATCTTCGTCGAAAAATTCTTTTTTTTCAAAGACCTTATTTAAAAGTTTATTGTAAGAAAGTGACGAATTATGAAATTCAATTACAAATTTCATAAACGGTTCAAATTGAATATTTTCTTTCATTGAAATAGTGTTCGGATATTGTTGTAACTGAATCCTTTCCCGTGTTGGAACACCTTTAGTCCATTAAAACTGGGATACAACTCCTGAAACAAATGTCTACATAAGACCTTGGTATAAAAAAAGCTATCTTTTCGGATAGCTTGTAAAAAAGAGATCTTCCTTTTATTAATTTATATCATTCAACAATTTCTTAATCATTTCCTCACTTTCAGGGGTTGTAAAAAAGAAGTTTGTGTTTTTATAGATTGGACCGAAACTATTGGCACTACCATGGTGTACAAACTGTGGCGCTTTGGCGAAAAAAGATTTAGGAACTTTATAAAAAGCTGATAAGAGTTTTGATTCTTCTTCCGTAGGAAGATCATCTCCATTTCTCAATGCTTTGTATCTTTCTATAGAAATATTCGTTACAGCAGCAGCTTCTTCTGCTGACTTACCTTGGAGCTTTTCTAATTCTTGTAATTCAATCATTTCTTATATTTTTCTTAAAAATAGCTATTTCTTCTTTAAAAGAGACGTCATATTTAAAAGTTGTGCGGTAATACTTGCGTTGGCTGCTTTTAAACTATCGACCATCTCTTTATACTCTTCGATGGTTCTATTTTTTTCCTCCAATAACATATTGTAAAGGTTTGTTATTTTTTCGTCAGCGTAATAGTTATTATTTGTTTGTATCGGACCATAGCTACTGTCTTTTCCGTAGTGAGTAAATTTGGAATCTGAGGAAAAAAAGAATTCCGTATCAACATCGTAAAATTTCGCAAGTTGCTGAGCCCTGTCAATTGTTGTTTTGGTTTGTCCCGATTCTAATTTGCTGTACGCAGCTTGACTAATACCAATTTGTTCAGCAACATAATCTTGACTATAACCATGAGAGTCTCTAAGCTGTTTAATTTTAGTACTAATTTCCATGTTTCTTAGATTTATAACTAAATCAAATATAATATAATTTTTTGGAATATATTTATCTCTTTTTCAAATGTGTTTATAACTTGCTTTTTCGTTTAATGAGTTAAGTAGTTGATATCTTTGACTAAATAAGAAATTCTTATGATTAAGAACATTCGGAGTTGTAAGAATAGTATTTTATGATAATTTTGTAGAAAGCATTTCTTTCTACTTCGAGTCTTGCTCCTGGAAATTGGAACATTCGGTGAGAGCACAAGGTGAGAAGTAGGAATACCCGTGACATTATCATGGGGTTCCCTTCTTATGTGTGTTCAGGGCGTTCCAACCCTCCAGGGCCATAGGTTGGGGCCTCATGATTATTCAAATCCCAACTTTGATAAGACTCGTTTTATAAATTAAACGAGTTATGATAAAGAAAAAAAGCAAAAGAAAGATCATTAAGCCTCCTTAATAACCTAGGAGTAAAAGTCATTATTGATGACTTAGATCGTTGTATTTGCCAATTAGATAACCTAATATTCCCAATTGTAAACCGCAAAGGCATTTCCTCGATTTCATTTAGTTAATTTTTTATTTAAAACAGTGACTAGTGATGAGTGACCAGTAACGATACTGGCGTGTCATTTAGGTTGCTAAAATTTACTTGAAAACTTCGCGTAGCGAGCTCTTCAAGTCGATTAAAGAACAATTTAAAATCTTGAAAAATGAGACAATTTTTTAGGGGTAGGAGAGGACTGCCCTTGGGGCAGGGCTATGTCTGCCGGATAAAGCAAAATAAAGATAGATTGCTTCGCTGCGCTCGCAAAGACGTGTCGCGTATATTAATAATATTTTGTGTGTTGTTTAGTGTTCCCGACTTGCTAGGGACTTGCGCTTTGGCGCAGTCCCAGCATCGGGACAAGGCTCCCTTGGTTACTCCTGCTTTCGGGCAGGAGGCCAAAGGCCTAAATCAAATGGTACTGAGAGGAGTGGTTTCATCTCATCAAGATGGAAAACCGATAGAAGGGGCTTCGGTCACTGTCGATAAGAAGCATGCGCGCACGGATAAGGAGGGGAGGTTTACGATTAGTGTAGATAAGCCTACAGGGGTATTACTAATAAAACACATCGGATATAAAGAGCAACGGGTTGCCTATGAGAATACGTCTACTATATTAACTATCGCCCTACAGGCCAATGAAAAACAGATCGAAGAAGTCGAAGTGGTATCTACCGGATACCAAAAGATACCCAAAGAAAGAGCTACGGGGAGCTTTGAGTTTATAGACTCTGCGTTATTCAACAGGAAGGTGTCTACGGATATAATAAGTAGGCTAGAGGATGTTGTTCCTGGGCTTTCATCTAATAAGTCTTCTCATAATGCCAAAGGGGTAATGTTGAATATCAATGTGAGAGGGGTAAGCTCCATATCATCTAATATATGGCCTCTCTTGGTGGTAGATGGCATTCCGTACGAAACCAATCTGGCAGATTTTGGGATGGGAATGTTCAATAATATCAATCCCAATGATGTAGAGAGTGTATCTGTCTTAAAAGACGCTGCTGCAGCGTCAATATGGGGTGCTCGGGCAGCCAATGGTGTCATCGTAATCACGACAAAACGAGGTAAGTTTAATAGTAAGGCACAGGTAGCTGTAAATTCAAACCTTAGTATCAAAGAACGGCCTGATCTCTATTACACAAAACCCATGGGTACTTCGGACTATATCGACCTAATGCAGTTCTTTTTTGACAAAGGACGGTATAACTCATCTTTTAATAAATGGAATTTTAACGCGCAGCCGATTATCTGGATGATGAAAGATGAGAGGGAGGGCAAAATCACAAAAGAAGAGTTAAGCAATAAACTTGACGCCTTACGGAATATAGATGCACGGGACGATTACTATAAGTATATCTATCGAAGAGCCGTGACTCAAAGCCATAATGTACAATTAAGTGCTGGTGGGGATAGAATCAATACGATATTCTCGGCAGGGCTTGATAAGGATAAAAGAAGTCTTGTAACAGATTCCTATAATCGGATCTCGCTGAAATCCAACTCGCAGATCAAGCCAATAGACAATCTCTTGCTGAATGTCGGTCTGAACTATACAGAATCCAAGAATGTATGGAATCTCGATGATATCCTATATCGTACATCCCGTAATCCCTATGTGCGCTTGGCAGATGATAACGGTAACCCTGCTCGGGTAGATGTAAGCTCGAGGCACCAAGTCTATAGGGATACCGTTGCGGGAGGTAGGTTGCTAAGTTGGGACCACTATCCATTGAAAGAATTGTATGCATCAAAGTTCTATCAGAAGGTAAAGGAGACCGTGTTGAACTTTTCGGCACAGTACACATTCAACAATGGACTCAAGATACAGGGTACCTATAATTATCAGCGTACAATCAATCCAGTGACCAATTATCAAGGGCTGGAATCATTCGCCACTCGAAACCTGATTAACTCGTACGCATCGTACAACCCCAATACTGTAACGTGGAATATTCCTGTTGGGGATATCATCTATACCAATCATTGGGATTCTTATGTACATACTGGGCGGCTTAATTCTGAATTCAACAGGACTTGGTCTAACGTTCATGATCTAAACCTACTGGCTGGTTTCGATATGCGTGAACTCGTCAATGAAGTCCATACTTCGCAGTATTATGGCTTTGACCCAGAGACAGGTACATTTAGCCCTGTCGCCTATGGGAGACAGGTGCCTTGGTGGAACGGAAAGGTCGGGACGACTACGATAACAGACTATAGTGCCTATGATAAGACCACAAATAGATTTGTGTCCTACTATGCAAATGGATCATATACTTATATCCAGCGTTATATCCTGAGCGCCAGTTTCCGCAAAGATGCTTCCAATCTGTTCGGTGTCAAGACAAATGAAAGAGGGCAACCCTTTTGGTCGGTAGGGGCAGCATGGCTATTGTCCAAAGAGGGATTCATAGAGAATAAAAATATCGATGTGCTTAAATTCCGAGCGACATACGGCTATAATGGTAATGTCAATAACCTACTCTCAGCATATCCAATTATTACGCTAAATAACAATCCGAATACAATAACGGGACAACATTTCGCAACAATGCAAAGCCCGCCGAATCCATCCCTGAGATGGGAGAGAGTAAGGAATATAAATTTTGGACTAGATTTTTCATTTTTTGGCAATCGTATTAATGGAAGTTTGGAAGCCTATGAGAAGTATGCAACGGATCTGATATCCATGGCACCCGTAGATCCGACAATGGGATTTGGTACATTGATGATCAATCATGGTAATATTAAAAATAGGGGTTGGGATGCCTCAGTGAATGCTACCGCCCTCAAAAAGAAAGATTGGCTATTGACGAGTCATATTATGCTATCGTATAGCAGGCCAAAGGTGACCAAAGCCTATTCGGATCCCAATGCTGTTTCGTATCTGTACATGGCGGGACCTAACGCAAGACAGATGACACCGTTCGAGGGAATGGACCTATATAGTTTGCTGACTTACAAATGGGCCGGATTGGATCCTGTTGATGGCACGCCCAGAGCTTATTTAAATGGCGAAATCTCTAAAGACTATAGCAAAATCATAGGTTCTACTGTAGAGGATCTTCGGAATCATGGCTCGACTAATCCTACTTATTTTGGTTCGTTCAGAAATGCACTTCGATATAAAAATCTAGAGGTATCTATAAATATAGCTGCTCAGTTCGGATATGTGTTTTTAAGAGAATCTTTCGATAATGATCTGTTTATAAATAACGACGCCAAACATAGTGACTATAGCCGCCGTTGGCAGAAGCCGGGCGACGAGTTGATTACGGAAGTACCCGCGTTTACCTATCCCAACAAAGCGGCTTCAAGTCAGGTGTACAGGCAGTCCTCTGTATTGGTAGAAAAAGGAGACTTTATAAAATTGCGTGACATCCAATTTAGTGTTTCATTACCAGCCTTAAGAAAGTATGGCTTTAGGAATGCCCGTATTTATGCCTATCTGCAAAATTTAGGAACGATCTGGAAAGCAAATGATAAAGGTATAGACCCCGAGTTCGGCGCTTCTGTGCCTAATCCTATCATGTACTCTTTTGGTCTCAACTTTAATCTTTAGAAAAATGAAAAATATAATAATAGTCTGTAGCTTAGGAATAGGGTTCTTTTCTTCCTGCAGTTCATTTCTGGACAAAAAGTCGGATATACATTTAGCTGTTCCAAATAAATTGGAACATGCTACACTATTGCTCAATGATTATACAGAACTCAATTCTGGCTATCCTATCTTCGGTGATCTCGGTACAGATGATTTTTATCTAACGAGCGAAAACTGGGACGCAGCTAATTCCGTAGATCAACGTAATGCCTATATATGGGCGGACGAGCCATATATCGATGCTGTACAATGGCAGCGACCTTATAAAACGATCTATATCGCAAATCAGGTGCTAGAAATATTGGAAAAGGTGCATAAGGAAGAGGATGTTCTGGAATACAGACGTAACTTGGGTACAGCGCATTTCTATCGGGCTTTTGTGTTTGCGCAGCTTACCGAATTACATTGCCCTGCGTATGATGAATCCACAGCAGGTAGTGAATTAGGAATACCATTACGACTCAAAGCTGGTATTGATGCGCTCTCGGTGAGAGCGACATTGAAGGAAACGTATAGGCAGATCGTCAATGATTACAAGGCAGCAATAGTGAATCTACCACTTGTAGAGCCCGTTATAGGACGGCCATCGAAAGCCTCCGCTTTTGCAGGGCTTTCCCGTACCTATTTAAATATGGGAGATTTTAGAAATGCCTATCTATATGCAGATTCTTGTCTGCAGATCAATCCGAGCCTTTTGGATTATAATACACTAAATGCAAGCGATGACCTGCCGATACCAAGATTTAATGTCGAAGTATTATTTCCGGCGCAGAGTGTTGTTGCAGGATTAATGGATCAAAATACAGCATTGGTTGATGACGATTTATACGATAGCTATACGATCAATGACCTGCGAAAGTCTGTTTTTTTTAAAGCTAATGGGACTCCCGTAAATACGTTCCGATTCAAGGGTAGTTATGATAAAAGTTTGGGAGCTCTATTTATAGGAATAACTACAAGCGAAGTCTATTTGACCAAAGCTGAGTCTGCCTGTCGAATCGCAGAAATTGATGAAGCTCTCTCAGCAATTAATACACTTCTAAAGAGCAGATGGAACAAAGCCGTTGCTTATACACCGATCACAGAATCAGATCCAGAGAATCTGTTATTTATAATCCTGAAGGAGCGAAGAAAGGAGTTACTATTCAGAGGAAGGCGTTGGTCAGATCTGAAGAGACTCAATCTAGACGAACGTTTTAAAAAGACATTAGTAAGGAATATAGGTAACGATACATATACCTTGGAACCTAATAGTCCGAAATATGCATTCCGCATACCACAGTCGGTCATCGATCAAACGGGGATGCCTCAAAACAAACGCTAAATTTTAAAACATTAAAACATGACGATATTTAAATCAAATATTTGCTTAACAATACTTCTATTGTTTATTTCTCAAATGCTTCTTGCACAACAAGATCCTAGAAAGTTTGATCCGGGGCTTGAACATCGTATTGGCGACGCATTCAAGGGACCCAAGAAAGTGCAATGGATGCGGGGGGATGTGAGATCTATAAAATGGAAATCGTGGCATGATAAGGTGATTGTATTGGACTTTTTTGACACCTACTGCACGAGCTGTATTCTGTCTATGCCGCATTTGCAAAAGCTTCAGCAACAGTTTGGTGATAAAATCCAGATTCTAAATGTGACTTGGCAAGATAAAGCTACGCTGGACAAGTTCTTTGCTACAAATGAATATCTTAAAGAGCATCAGGTCAATTTACCAGTGATCTATAATGACAAGATATTGAGAAGCATGTTCCCCTATCAGGCAGCACCTCATATCGCTATGATCTACAAAGGAAAAGTGCAGGCCATTACTTTCAATAGACTGTTGACTGCTGATAATATAGAGAAGCTTCTGAATGACGGCCGTATAGATCTACCTTGGAAAAATGACTTTGGTAAAGGGAGTTTAACCCAAGATAATTCTATCGAAGATATAGGTGTATGGCTCAGCGGATACCAAAGTGGGGTGATGGGGCAATCTTTAAAGTTTGAAAAAGATAGTCTGACTGGAAATTACAAAACGTCAATCTATAATCGAGAACCTTATGCGGCATTGATCAATACATGGGGAAAAATCGTAACACCGAGGGCCTTGCTGCGAGCTGAGCAGGTCGTTTGGAATGTGTCAGACTCGAGTCACTACAAGAATTTTACGAACAGCGGAGAGGCGTGGGATGTAAAGCATAGCATATCCTATGAACGGATCGATCGGATACATCGTGCTGATTCTGTTCAGGCAAAAGTGGTACTTCAGGACCTACATAATTTCCTTGGCATCAAAACTTATTGGTCCAAAAAGCGAATTAAATGCCTCATTTTGAAAAAGTGTCCAATAGAGAAAACCGAAAAAGTATTTGATGGTATTGCTCGATATGAAGGGACAGATGTGTTTTCGAAATTTATGGCATTTCGGGACGATTATCCATTGATCTATGATGAAGCAAAGCTAACTGATATATTAGAGATAGGTGTATTCAACAGTCTTGACGAGCTAAATGAACAGTTGCGGCAATATGGACTAGAGTTGAGAGAAGGGGAAGCAGAGTTCGAAACCTTTGTTGTAGAAGAGGAGAAATAGGAAAGCAATAAGGGCACGAATTAACATCGTGCCCTTTCTAAGTTTAGCGAACGCTTATCTAGTTTCGTCTATCTAACCGGACGATCCTTTAACTTTACATTGTCGGATGGTGTCTGGAAATGTAGAGCCTGTACCATGTCTGCTAATAATGCAGAATTGAAAGTAGGCTTGTTGTTACCATCTGGGGTAGCCTGTATTGCACAGATTTGTTCAATACCATCACAAGTAGATGGGGCTGTTCCTCCAACATTTGTATAGTCATTCGGATTCGTAGGGTTAGAGCCGGTCAATGAAAACCATGCCATTTTACCTCCGTCTTTTCACTATCTCAATTCAGTTTATATTGGCTACAAGTGTGTACATCGTTCTAGAATAGTTGTACGTCTCGGCCTGCCGTGTCCCGACTATCGGGTACTGCTTTTTTAAAGGCATCACAGCAGGACTTTATATTTTTCCCCCATGCCCACGGGGGATATACCGCGAATCTACGCCGTATCCGTTTGAATAGCGGCTGGTAGCAAAAGCTTCGATCTCCGCCACCTAGATAGCGCATAGGGTAGGTCTGCCCCCATGAGGGATGGCCTATAGCTGCGGAGGCTATCCGCAAGGCGCTGTGTCTGCCTGCTTGTGCTGTACCTGATGGATGATATATCGCTACTGCTGTCATTTCGTTTTTGTTCTATAAATCCACTTACTGTCTTTTTGGTAATGCTAAGTTAGCTCGTTATCTGAGGTTTGCGGTTTCAATTTTGATAGTCTGGGCTGTCGATTTTGATAGTTATTGGGCTTATAGCTGGCTGAAGTAGCTGGGTGTCATATTGAGATAGGAAGCGATGTATTTGTAGGGAATGCGTGCAGCTATGCTGTTGAATTTTTTGTAGAAGTGGCTCTTGGCCTCGGCTCTGGAGAGTAGGAGCAGTTCGCCCCGGATCATACGTCGCATACTCCAGACGCGTAGCATCTTATGGTAGGCTGTAGATAGTGTGCTATGCCGATGGAGCAGTGTCATGACATCGTGGTGCCTGATATAGTATATGCTGGAGACCTCCAGGGCCTGTAGCTTGTAGGGGTCGTCTTTATTGGGGTAGATGGCAAGCTCGTAGGGCGCGATAAAATGGGCTACATCGTCTTTGTCGTCCTGTACCTTCATAAGGATGCCGCTGTCTGCGATGATGAGGTCTTCGGGATCTAGGAGGAGTATGCTGTCTTTGGGTAGGGTCTTGTGGTGCATAAAGGATTGGATGTCCTGTTGCTGTGCAATGGATAGCTGTATGTAGGGCTGGAGAAAGCTAAAATCGAATGTGATCATATTGCGGTGTGGTTTGGTATGTCTGTGCTATACCATACGAGGGGATAGCACAGACAAAATGCTAATGGTGGTGCCACCGGGTTAGCTGATGAAATAATTTAGCGCTTCCTCTTCGCTGGTGACTGTGCCCGGGGCATAGGTCCTGCTTTGTACCTGCTCTTCGCGTACGAATTTGATACTCCGCGATTGCATCTCGCCTTTTTCCATGGTCACAGGGTTACGCTTGCGAAAGGCCTGTCCGATATTGGCGCCTGTAGACTTACTGAAATCGGAGCCAAGGCTCAGCAGGTAGTCGATCTGGCTATCGGCCAGTTCAAAATTGTAGAGGAGCCACTTGTTAAAATCGGTCTCCACGGCATGGGCCTCGCGCTCTACGGTAGCATCATCGGCTTTGCGGATTTCATCCATTTTTTTGTTGACGTCTGTCGACGTGAATGGTGTTTTGGTACTCATTATACGTTGTTTAATTAGATTAATTAATTAGCTATTAGTAGTATAGCCTAGAGCTAATATAGGCCTAAAAGTGATAAGCATTTGTCTCAAAAAGATAAAAGTGCTAAATTCGGACAGGGTTTGTATTATTCGGACAGTTGTATCTGAAGTTCGACCATCGCCACAGAACCCTGCCAACGATAACTTAAACTGATATGAACCTGAATCCCCACGATTGGAAGTTTTTTAATTATGTATTTGCCATACTGCAGGCGGTACTGGTATTTTTTGCGGCTCATTTTGTGCTTTCTGTGCAGGAGCCGGAGGGCTTTTTTGAAATTTTTACGGTCAAGGGCTTTGTGCCACAGTTTTTATTTCATGTGTTGCTGCTCACGCTGGTCGTAGTACTGCTCAACTGGGTTACGGCTAGGGAGATGAATAGGTTCTATTCGACACGTTGGCGCAGGGTACTGGTCTATTTGCTCAAGACTGTCCTGATCCCCATTGTATTAGCATTCCCGTTTGCTTATCTCTATCTGACCTTTTTGGGAAAGAAGTTTGACCTGTATGCCTATATCAATGACCTATGGCCGTTTCTATTGTTCTTTTTCTTGTTTGTCAATGTCTTACTACTATTGCGGTACCTGTTGAGATCTTTGCTGCTGCCCAAGGCGGAGAAGGTGGTGCTGTATGTGGAAGAACCGGTACTGCTCGAGGTGTACAGTGACGGTATTAGGAGTGAAGTGGATCGTAAGGATGTGGCGCTGTGTGTGCGAGAGGTCCGTAAGGTGTGGATATATCTGAAGGATGGCTCTGCTTTTACTTCGCAGGAATCTATCGTACAGTTGAAAGATAAACTGACCGACGAAGAGGCTTTTTTCGCTACGGGTTCCTGGATCGTAGCGCGCGATGTGGTAACGGATATCGACGACGGGCCGAGTGTACGCTCTAAGAAACTGATATTAACATTTCCCTATAGTGGGATTTTGATTTTACCAAAATATACAGTAAGTAGATTTAACGAATGGAGGTCACACGGAGCTACAGACAGACAGCCCGGATAGTGGCTATGTCAATGCCGGTGTAGTCCGCAAACTCCTGCATGGTGAGGTACTGGTGGCTCTCCTTGCCATAGGCGTCGCGTATGGTACCGAAGATACGCACGGCCTGCTTGTAACTTTTGCCCAGGAGGATACTGATATCCTTGGGGTAAATACATGTTCTCTGGTTTTTTGCCATAATTTAATTATTTGGTTCCTATTTTCAGATTGGTTTTACGGTATTTTTCCGGTCTTCTCTGCTCGGGATATAGGCCTTCTATGGTACTGCTATAGTACCCCCAAATAGTACTATATCCTTACTATATCCCTACTACATCATCGCTTGACGATGGGCTACTCTCTGGCTTGTATTTTGTCCCGCCTGGATACGCTGCTATCCGTTCTCAAAGTTAGGACATTTTGACTATATGCCTAAGGGACATCTATGCCCATCTGGGGTCATCTGTACCCATGAGTGGCCGGTAATGGACAGTTGTTCGCATCTATGGCCTTACATAACCATTGGGGACAGCGCTCTGAAAGGCTTGATCCATATTTGTGCTGTCGAAAGGATTTTATATCATGGCAAGACAGGAAGGTTTAATCAAATTGAAAGGCAAGATCGGGGATCTTTCCTTTTACAAAGACAAGCGCAACGGTTATCAGGCTCGTATGAAGGGCGGACCGACCAAGGAGCAGATCAGTTCGGATCCACGGTTCCAGCGCACACGGGAAAACGGGCTGGAATTTGGCCGCGCGATCCAGACATCGAAGCAGCTTCGAGACATGATCCGCGAGCACCTGCAGCAAGTGGGGGATCCACAGTTCAGCAACCGCCTAACGGCACGTATGCGGGCGATCATCCAGGCGGATACGGTCAATGCCCGTGGCGAACGGGTGGTGCTGCTGGACAACCTGGCGATGATCAACGGGATGGAGTGCAACCTGGGCTCGCAGTTGGGCAATGTGTTTTTCGTAGAAGCCACACCGGTATACGATAGACAGACGGGCGAAGGGACATTGGCTCTGCCGGATTTCTTGGCGAAGACCAAGATCAAAGGGCTCGAAGGGGCGACACATGTACAGGTGCTATTGGTGGTGCTGGAGTTTGACCCTGCTGATCCGGAGGCCAAGGCTGTGGGGGTAGCACGATCGACCTATATCGACATCGGCAAGAGCGATGATACCGATGCGGAGACGCTGACGGTGCAGGTGCAGCCACAGGCGGGCAGTGCCGTGATCACGCTGATGGGGATCAGTTACTACCAGTTTGTAAATGGGGGCTACTACCCGCTGGCCAACGGGATGTACAATGCGCTGACATTTAAAGCGGTGGATATGCCGTAATTGAAGGTGAGAAGAAGGTGAGAGAGGTGAGGTAGTTATAGAGTGAAGTCAAGTACGTTAACACTTCATCCCGATAAATCGGGACAGGCTCTCGACCTTGTGGAGGGGGCTATTTGCTGTATAGGGTTAAATATATAGCTTTTAGATCCCTCCATAACTTAAACAAAACGATGAAAAATCAACACACTCTACATCTCCGACGGATATACGGAGAGCGGGGAACAAACGGAACAATTTCTTATCAGGGCGAGATGATCTGCCATACTATCGAGCTGCCCTGGCGTAATAATATGCAGCGCATCAGCTGTATTCCTACGGGACGGTACAAACTGGTAAAACGTACCTACACTAGACATGGCGAACAGATCGGCATCCCTAATGTGCTGGGACGCGAAGCGATACTGATCCATGCCGCCAATGATGCCCAGCGCGACCTGCTGGGCTGTATAGCGCCCGTAACCAA
>JBEBQJ010000129.1:0-13938 GCA_040395455.1 Sphingobacterium yanglingense
TATTGTCGAAGAGGGAGTGGCCAAGTTGCCCGACCGATCGGCCTTTGCTGGGAGTATTGCAACAGCCAATCAATTGGTCAAAAATTACATGCAACTGGCCGACGTTCCGCTTACAGAAGCTGTACGGATGATAACGGAGACTCCCGCTCGCATTCTAGGTGTCAGCGATGCCAAAGGTAGTCTACAGCGGTGCAAAGACGCTGACATTGTTGTTTTTGATGAAGACCTGGAGGTATATATGACCATCGTAGAGGGGCAGGTGAGGTATGAGCGTGCGGCGTCAGTCTAATAAATTGAAGTGAAATAAATACCGGACTTTAGCTATTTCGGTAAAAAACAATAGATATGAAAAAGTATATATTAAGTGCTGTTTTATTCCTTTTGGTACAAATTTGCGCCTTGCAGGCACAGGTGCCAGGGGATTTTACTGTTCGTGGGTTTCATTTAGACCTTCGTGTACAGGTAATGAAGATTCCTGCTCTAAAAAAGTTTGCCAAGCAACTCCACGATGGTGGGATCAATACCCTGATTATGGAATGGGAGGCTACTTATCCTTTTGAAAACCATCCGTTGATACCGAATCAATTTGCCTATACCCGAGATGAGGTAAAAGAGTTTGTTGCTTATTGTGAGGGTTTGGGGATAGATGTCATTCCGCTACAACAAAGTTTTGGCCATGTCGAATACATCTTGCGAAATTACCGCTACAAGGAATTGAGGGAAGATCAGAAGGATTATTCTCAGATTAACCCCCTTCGGGAGGAATTGGCTAGAGCTCTTTTTACAGACCTATACAAGGATATGATTAGCACGCACGATTCCGAGTACATCCATATCGGGGGAGATGAAACTTACCTATTGGGGCATTCCAAAGAATCTCAAGCGAAAGTTGCGGCAGTAGGAAAGGGGCGCTTGTATGGAGATTATATTAAGTTACTGTGTGAGATTGTCGTCGGTTTGGGCAAGAAACCTGTTTTATGGGCAGACATCGCGATGAAATACCCAGATGCTTTGCAGGGGATTCCCAAAGAGACCGTATTTATCGACTGGAATTACGGGTGGGATGTTGATATGTTTGGCAAGCACAGTAATCTGCTGAATTCGGGTTACGAAATCTGGGGAGCACCTTCGCTTCGCAGTCACCCTGATAATTATTTCCTAACCCAATGGGAGAAGCATTTTAAAAACATAAGAGATTTCATTCCACAGGCAAGAGCCTTTGGTTACAAAGGAATCATAATGACTTCTTGGTCTACGTCTGGCCTCTATGGAACCACCTGGGAGAGCCCTAAAGATATCGTTGAGCTCTATCCGATAAGACGCGTATACCCACTTTCCGGTTTTAATATTTTGATAGAGGCTTATTTTGAGTCGTTACGTTCACACAAAGCTCTGGATATAGACACCTTTGTGGCTAGCTATGCAAAAAAGCACTATGGTTTTGGAGGAAATGATGCGACGAAATTCTGGAATGCTTTAAAAGCCAATCCTTATGAGATTAATCAAGGGGTGGTGAGTACTGCTTCCGTTTCCGTAAAAACGATGAAAGATAGCGCCGAGTGGGTATTGCGGGAGTTTAAACAACTTAAACCTAAGAAGAATAAAGACGAATACGAACACTATGTGCTGATGTCACAGATCAGATTGCGCTATCTGACCTACATGGAGGTAGAGATGCGCTTGAATAGTCCTGAGTTTGCCTCAAGTGAGTTACCCGAAATGAAACGGGTAATTGCCACATTACGTCTCGAAAATCTAGATGAGGCATTTGCTAAGCTGAATAGTGATTGGATGTATAAGGCCGAAATACAACAAGAAAATGAGCTTAGAGAAAGTAAGATAAAACTATTAGAGGCTCGTCTTAATAGATTAGGAACGCTAGAAAATATTTAGTCCTGATGGACATTGGTAGGTATCACTGTAATAACTATCTCTCAAAAATAAGGGGTGAAGGAGTGATGAATTAAAAAAATAGTAAGGATGAAAATAAAACTCTTATTGATAGTAACCTGTCTAATCTGGCAGGTAAAAGATAGTAAAGCGCAGACGGCTGGACAATCACCGCTTCAGATCAGCTGGCAGCCTTTGGTGAACAATTATGATGGCAAAGAGCAGGCTTTATCGGAATTGATTATCCGAAATGTCAGTGATAAGCCATTTCCGTGGCAAGGGTGGAAGCTATATTTTAACTTTATAAGATTGGCAGAGCCAGTTGACAATCATCAGTCTTTGGATGTGCATCATATTAATGGAGATTACTTTTACTTTGAGCCCAATGTAAAAGGAAAGGTGTTGGCACCAGGAGAAGAAGTAAAGTACACGATGATTTCCAAATCGTGGGTTGTTAATTTTAACGATGCTCCCCAGGGCTTCTATCTGGATTGGGGCAATGGACAGTTGCAACAACTTCCAGCAGTCAAAGCCCTTCTTCCCAAGGATGAAAAAGCATTCTATAGAGTTGGAGGTGACCGGGAAATGAACGCACAGATGATCTATGATAAAAATGAACGTTATCAGGGGACGAAACGACTGGATGGAGTTTATATTCT
Source organism: Sphingobacterium yanglingense (assembly GCA_040395455.1). Lineage (GTDB taxonomy): Bacteria > Bacteroidota > Bacteroidia > Sphingobacteriales > Sphingobacteriaceae > Sphingobacterium > Sphingobacterium yanglingense_A. Next base: position 2,550 of record JBEBQJ010000129.1, read on the forward strand.
GCCTACTCCGGTTTCTGTGCAACCGGGAAAAGGCAGTTACGACCTTGGTACGAGCGTAACCATCAGCTATGAACCGCATTTTGAAGGCGAAGCCACGCTATTGGCAGAAGAGTTGGGAAATATATTTGGTTTGTCCTGCCGCATCGCTTCCTCAACAAGTGCAAGTAAACAAGGAATACAGTTGGTCGAAGATAAATCGTTGGAAGATGAAGCATATAAGTTATCTGTTGCAAAAAGCGGTGTTAAGCTTTCGGCCAGTAGCGGCGCAGGCATGTTTTATGCGATTCAGTCTTTAAAATTATTAGTAGATCCCACATGCTACGACCCTAAGAATACAAAGGGTATTACTTTGCCCTTCGTACAGATTTCAGATAAGCCTCGTTTCGGGAGCAGAAGTTTAATGTTGGACGTTGCGCGAAATTTTCAGACAAAGGAGCAGAGTTATAAAATGCTCGATATGATGGCTCTTTACAAGTTGAATACCCTGCACTTTCACTTGAATGATGACGAAGGTTGGCGTTTAGAGATCCCTTCTATCCCTGAGCTTACAGAAGTAGGTTCCCGTAGAGGGCATTGGGAGGCAGGCAAAGAGAATGACTGGTTGCCACCGTCTTATGGTTCAGGTCCGTTCTTAGATAACCCACGGGCTAGTGGTTACTATACAGCACAGGATTTTATGGATATTCTTAAGTATGCACAGCGCAGACATATACAGGTTATTCCCGAGGTGGAGACACCTGGGCATGCTCGTGCCGCTATACAGGCCATGAATGTACGCTACCGTCGATTAATGGCACAAGGTAAAGAGCAGGAAGCTTCCAAATACTTATTGCAGTCGGCCGGAGATTCATCCGTCTATAGGTCTGTTCAGAAATGGAACGATAACGTAATGGATGTGTCGCTCCCTTCGGTTTATACATTTTTGGAGCAGGTGACGGACGATATTATAGGGATGTACAAGCAAGCGGGCGTCGAACTGAAGACCGTACACTTCGGTGGAGACGAAGTCCCGAATGGTGTATGGGAACATTCTCCTGCCTTTGCAAACTTCAAGAAGGAAAATCCAGCGATTAAAGAGACGGCAGATCTTTGGGTACGTCATTTTGATATCCTATATAAGATGTTGAAAAAAAGGGACCTGCTGCTGTCTGGCTGGGAAGAGGTCGGTATGGAAAAAGTTATAGCAGATGGAAAGAAAAAATGGATTCCTTTTGCGGGATTGCAAGATAGTGATGTTCATTTAAACGTGTGGAACAACCTTGGTGGAAATGAAGATTTAGCCTATCGTCTAGCAAATGCAGGATACAAAGTGAAGCTTTCTTTTGTTAGTAACTTCTATATGGATATGGCTTATTACAAGCGTTTTAGGGAGCAAGGTTTCTACTGGGGTGGTTTTATAGATTTAGAGAAGCCTTTTAGTTTTATTCCTTTCGATTATCTGCACAACCAAAAGCAGGACTGGCTGGGAAGAACACTGCCTGACCGTGTGTTGAACGGAGCAGAGAAGCTAACCGAAAAAGGGAAGCAGCATATAGTAGGTATTCAGGCACTACTTTGGTCCGAGACCATCAAGGACGAAGAACAAATGGAACGCATGATATTTCCGCGGTTGTTAGCCTTTAGTGAACGCGCTTGGGCACAGGCTGGACCCTGGGAAACCGAAGCTGTTAGTAATGGAACGAGTTATCAAGACGCTTTGAAAAAGTTCTTTGCTGTTGTCGGACTACAGGAGTTACAACGTTTACCTTTTCTGTATGGCGGTATTAGTTTTAGAATACCTACCCCTGGCGTAAAAGAAATCGATGGTAAGATCTATGTTAACATGGAGCTTCCTGGTTTTGAGGTGCGTTATGCAGCGGATGGTAACACTCCGGATAGAAATAGCACTTTGTATACAGAAGCTATCCCATACAAAAGTAATTTAGTGTTTAAAGCATTTAATAAATATGGAGATTCCAGTCTTCCGATAAGCCTAGATGTCGAATCCGCCAAGTAGTATGTCGGATATCTATACGTAATAAGAAAGCCCATATAGGGGCTTTCTTGTAGTATAATAATCTGGTTGTTTAGTTTTGCTTCCGGTCAGAAGAACCTCTGACGATTAGTTTTGTTTTGATGATGACCTCCTGATAGTCTAATACCTGCATTTCTTTGTCTTCTATTTGTTGGATCAGTATTTTGGCTGCTACTAGTCCCATTTCATAGGCGCTGTCATCGATGGTCGATATCTGCGGCTCTAGGATAGAAGAGATCGGATAGTTACTAAAGCCGATGATAGCCGCTTTTTCAGGAATTGCGATACCATTGTTCCGAAACACCTTCAATGCTGCTGCTGCCGTATAGTCGTTGGCGCATACAATTCCGTCGGGTATTGAAGCGTTCAGGAGCAGTGCTTCTGCCGCCTCTTTACCTTCTTCGTAGGTCAGATTCTTCGTTTCCTTGAAAAATCGCTCCTGAAAGGGGAGCTTGTACTGTTCTAGTGCCTTTTTAAAACCTGCCAGCCTCGATTTGAAAATATCCACATTTTGATTCCCCGCGATGTGTGCCAGATTTTTACAGCCCTGCTGTATCAGGTGAATTGTTGCGTTATAAGAGGCTTCAAAGTCGTTGATAATAACCTTGCTTGCTTTCAGCTGTTCACTGGTTCGGTCGTAGAGGACTAGAGGGATATTTGATTTTCCGAGTTTTTTGAGATGATCATATCGCTTTGTTTCCAGTCCCGGACAGATAATCACGCCTGCCGCAAGTGAATTTTCAAGCATTTGCACAATCTCTGTTTCCTTGATATAGGAGTCATGCGACTGGAATATTGTAATTTGATACCCCTTTTTATAGGCATATTCTTCTATACCACTGATTACTTTAGAGTGAAAATCGATGTCTATACGCGGACATATCACACCGATGGACTTTGTTTTTTTACTCCGGAAGCTAGATGCAATAGGGTCGAGCGAAAAACCCATTTCCTTGACCTTGTCATTGACTATTTTTTTCGTGCTTTCACTGATTGCCGGGTGGTTTGATAACACACGGGATATAGTGGCGGCAGAAAGATTGAGTGCTTTGGCAATATCTTTGATCGTGATGCGTGCTTCCTTTTTTTTCATGTATGTATACTTACTTCCTGATTCTTTGTAAGGTAGATAATTTCATTATCTACCTCGTAGTTCATTTTGTTCTATCAGTTTAGGGGATGGATTTTTTAAAAATATAAATTGACCGAAGTTAATTCAAATTTTAATAAAAACAAATAAACTACGTTATCTGATTTTGTGCAATTGTTTGCATTAGTTATTTTGCTTTTTTGCATTTTAAATGATTGTTTTGCTTATTTTTAATGCAATTGTTTGCATGATTTTCGTTTTTTGTCTACCTTGGCTCCGATAAACAACAGATGATATAAACTCAAAATCTGCATTATGATATTTACTGCTTACCATCGTAAATTTAAATGGAGTGCAAATGTGTTTTCCCTTACATTTTTGTTTTTTGCTCTGCTTTTGGTTACTCCAGAAGGTGCGTTTGCACAACAGAAGCGAATCTCAGGTAAGGTGATAGATGCCAGCACGAAAAAGGCAATACCTGGAGTGAGTGTGAAACTTACCGGGCAAGCCGCCGGTGCAAGTACCGATGACCAAGGTGCTTTCGTTTTAAACGATCTGTCCGAAGGGCAGTCTGTCGTGTTTTCCTTCTTAGGATACACCAGTCAGACCCTAAAGATCGATGCACGAACAACTTATTTGATTGAGCTAACTAGCCTCGCTACGGAGATTGAAGAAACCGTAGTTGTGGGGTATGGCCGTCAGAAAAAAAGAAACTTAACTGGTTCTGTAGTGTCTGTTGGCTCTGCGGAGATTGAAAAGACAACACAGCAAGATCCGATTTCAATTTTACAGGGAAGGGCCGCTGGGGTACAGGTTTCATCCAATTCTGGAGCTCCAGGAGGAGAGATGACAATCCGCGTACGTGGTAACTCTTCGCTTAACTCCGGAAATAACCCTTTATTTGTGGTCGACGGTATTCCGATCGAATCGAATTCAATTTCTGCGTTAAATGGTACCGAAGGTTCAGGGTTAAATCCTTTGGCAGATATCAATCCCAATGATATCGCTTCCATGGAGATCTTAAAAGATGCGGCATCTACCGCTATCTATGGATCGAGAGCTGCTAATGGTGTCGTTATGATCACCACCAAACGTGGGGCTGCCGGCAAACCTGAGGTTCTCCTTAATGCAACCACAGGTGTAAGTACACTTACAAGAAAACTAAGTGTCTTAAATTCACAGCAGTATCGCGAGGCGGTATTGGATTCCTATAGTGCTTTAACTAATCCAGAAGAACCTTATTACACGATTATTGACTCTTTGAATCCAATGAATAAGGGGGATGTCGATTGGCAAGATGCTTTGATGCGTTCTGCAAAGCAGTACAAAGTAGATTTGTCTGTGCGTGGTGGTAATGAAGGTACCAAGTACGCTTGGAGTTCTTCTTACCTGGATCAAGATGGGGTGATTTTAAACTCGAACTACAAACGTTTTACATCGAGACTAAATGTCGATTTCAATATTTCGGACCGTGTACGTATCGGACAGAGTGTTTCGTATACCAATGCGGTAAACAACCGGACGAATGCGGGTGGAACGGGCAATTTAAGTATTATCCGCAGTCTATTGGTCAGACCTCCCAATATGTCCATGTACCTGCCTGATGGCTCCATCAATGGTTATATGATCGGACAGCGAAATCCAGTCGGCATGGCCTTGTATGCGACCAATCTTAACAAAAGTAATCGCATCATCGGTAGTCAATACCTCGAGATAGACATTCTGAAAGATTTGAAATTCAGAAGTAATGTCAATCTAGATTACATCGCTATGAAAGAAGATGAGTTTATGCCTTCTATATTGGATTATAGAGAAGGGTATAATACAGGCGCAGTCCGTACGTCTGGCAATCTGACTTGGGGCAACGAAAGTTACTTCACTTATAATAAGAGTATTGCTAATACCCATAATATCGGTGCAGTAGCCGGTATGAGTTTTCAGAGATGGCGATACGATCGCACTGGCCTGAACGGTTCTTACTTTGCTAGTGACGATATCCGTACCTTAAATGGTGCGTCTGTTATCTCTGGCCAAGATGTAAACGTAGCTTCCGAGCACGCGATGCGCTCTTACTTTGGGCGATTGACTTATGACTACGTCGGCAAATACCTTTTGGAGTTTAACTTACGTGCCGATGGTTCGTCTCGTTTTGGTAGCGATAAGCGTTTCGGCTTTTTCCCATCTGCATCCGCAGGATGGCGCTTCGTGGAGGAGAATGGAATTAAAGACCTAAGCTGGCTTAGCGACGGTAAGTTGCGTTTTAGTTTAGGTAGTACAGGTAATGAGGCAATTGGTGATTACACTTCACAGGGGGAGTTTACATTAGGGATGAACTACCTTGATTTTTCAGGAGCAGCACCTACCGTAATGCCGAATGCGAGCCTTACTTGGGAGACCACTCACCAATACAACCTTGGGTTAGAGTTAGGCTTTTTGAATAACCGCATTTTGTTCTCCACAGATGCGTATTTGAAAAAGACAAAAGACCTATTATATAATGTTCCGCTCCCAAGCACAACTGGATTTGAGTACGTAACGAGAAATGTCGGCTCTATTGAGAACAAAGGACTTGAATTCAGTTTGCAGACTCGTAATCTACAGGGGCCATTCACTTGGAGTACCAATATTAATCTCAGTTTGAACCGTAACAAAGTGACGTCACTTCCAGAAGATGTATTGACCAATGGTTACATTCAAAACGGAGCCTTTCACATATTGCAGGTAGGCAAACCCATCGGTGTATTTTATGGGTGGCAGTTTGACGGTGTGTATGCGCGTGATGCGGATAATGTCAATGGACTTACCCATGGCGCCAGTGGACCTAAGTTTGTCGGTGGTGACCCAATCTGGCGAGATCTGAATGGTGATGGTATCATCAACGAAGATGATAGACAGATTATCGGATATGCTGAACCGAAGTATTTCGGAGGTATTTCCAATGACTTCAGTTATAAAAACTTCCACCTTAATCTATTCTTCCAGTACTCTGTAGGCAACGAAATATACAGTGAACTCAATCACCAGCGTAATTCTATCGTTAGGTACAACAACCTTTCTACAGACGCGCTATCGAGATGGCGCCAACAAGGAGATGTAACAGACTTCCCAAGATTGATTCGTGATGACCCGAAGCAATCCGACAGTAGAGTGCAAAGCAGATGGGTAGAGGATGGTTCCTATATCAAGTTGAAAAATGTGAACCTAAGATACTCCTTGAATCCAGACTGGGTAAAACGTATTGGTCTACGTAAAGTTGATGCTTTTGTAACTGGTACGAATTTGATTACCTGGACAAAATACACAGGCTTCGATCCAGACGTAAACTCCTATTCTGGACTTCGTGTAGGTCTCGACGAAGGAGCGTACCCACAGGCCCGCACCTTCATGTTTGGTTTAACACTTGGACTTTAATTTGTTAGTCATGAAAAGAACGTTTAAATATATATTTGGTAGTGCTTTGATGCTACTAATGGTTTCTTGTTCGGATTTGGATAAAGAGCCAATCAGTAATTTTTCGGGACAGGGATTTTACAAAAAACCTAGCGATGCTCAAGCTGGCGTCACCGGAATATACAATAGCATGCAATCCACCTTCCGTTTGAATTTTGCTTATTGGGGAGAGGGGCGCGCAGACAATGTGACGACCAAGCATTCTGGCGATCCGTTGGCTTTGCAAACCAATGCATTGACACCGATTATCACATCGGCCCGTTGGGATAGCTTCTACACCCTGATATCCCGCGCCAATTATGCGATAAAATATACCCCCGGAGTTTTCGGCGAAGGCGAGAGCCAATTGAAAAATGAGCTTTTAGGACAGGCACATGGACTACGCGCTATTGCCTACTTTTACCTAACCCGTATCTGGGGCGAGGTACCATTGGTCACAGAACCGTATGAAAGCGTAGATCAGAATGTATTCGTAAATAAAAACAGCACCCAAGAGGTGTTGGCCAAAGTGGAGGAAGATCTGCTATTTGCTGCCGAGAACAGCTCAAAAAGCTATTCTGGTGCCAAGAACCGTGTGATATTCACTAAAGGCACAGCTTATGCATTCTTGACGCAACTGTACATGTGGCAAAAGAAATACGATAAAGCTATTGAGATGGCCGATAAGTTGATGAGCGATTCGCAGTACTCCCTAGTTGCTATGAATGATTGGAACGATATCTTCGTCAAAGGCGTAAGTACGGAGAGTATCTTCGAAGTCGGGTATAACGAGGTGCAGACCAATGCGCTACGTATTCTATATGCCCTTGGTTCAGATAGCGACTATGTACCTAGCGGCAGATTCATCGCATCGATCGAAACTGGTGACTTACGTAAACCGCGTATTTATGATGTGACGGAGGCGCAACCGCGTAAGATATGGAAGTTTTTTGGACAGGGCTTTAAAGATGAAAGTCCAGAGCCATCATCCAATAACATTGTATTGACAAGACTGGCAGATATCATCCTTTTAAAGGCCGAGGCTCATGCTAATCTGAATCAGCCTACAGAAGCGTTAGATTTGCTGAACCGTATACGCAGACGTGCAGGTCTCACCGTATTGGATGAGGCTACTGCTATCAGTAAGTATAATAGTGTAGTTGATGCAATATTACACGAGCGTTCGGTTGAGCTTTGTTTTGAAGGACATCGCTGGTTTGACCTTGTGCGCACCGGTAAAGCTATTTCTACCATGAAGCCTATTAATGGACTATCCAATGAAGGCAATCTGTTGTGGCCACTACATGAAAGCATCAGGTTAAGAAATCCAAATTTGAAACAAAACGAGTTTTATAACTAAGCATATGAGAAAGATAAAATATACAATTACGAGTTTCCTGATGGGAATAAGTATGTTGGTCTCCTTATTTAGTTGCGAAATCCAAGAGAGCTTTGACTACGACCATGCCCCAGATAATAGCAAGTTGAATATGTCGGCTTTGGCCTACATCAAAAGCAATGATTCGCTGTCATTATTTAATGAGGCGATCGAGCGGGCTCAATTTCAGGCAATGTATGAAGAGGGAGGTGGACGAACGTTTATTGCTCCAAACAATCAAGCTTTCAGGACCTATCTTAAGGAAAACGGCTATAGCTCGATTGCAGCGATTCCACTTCCTATTTTGAAGAATATATTACGTTATCATACGGTAAAGGCAGAGGTCAACTTTAATAACCCCGATCTGGCACCGAGTAATAGACCTGTAGCTTACGACACGGAGAATGGACAGATTATGTACCTATCTCATAGCAGTACTTACGTAGGTCTTATCAATGAAGGAACCAACAGACAGTGGCAGATTCGTACATCCAATTTGGTGCCGAATAATAGTGTGATGCACGTTGTGAATTCCGTGGTGTTTTATTCTGCTCCGACAGGAGATGCGAATGCCGAGAATCCGAATTTAGTCCGGGATACCATTTTTGTGAAGCATGATGCCTTTGTAAATGGCGGTGCCGATTCCGATAAGAACTTCGGATTGGAACCCTTGCTAAAAACAAAGAATGTGACCGATAACGGGGATTACGATCGTAAAACCTTCCTGATGTTCGATTACAATGACTTTAAGAAAGACGGTGTAGTTACTGACCTTAGGTTAGAATTGGCTGTAAGTTTTACAGCGGCTAAGGGGGTAGACCTTAATCTATTCGAGACTCCGAGTACCGATTGGAAAGAAACATCGCTCAACTTTAATAATGCGGTATTTCCGACTACGCCACGTATTGCGTCTATCAGAACGAGTAAGATCAGTACCTTCAAGTTTGACCTCACTGATTATTATAAAGCGGCAAATCCAACCGGATTGAAATCGTATATGGTCGATGGGCAGGCAAAGTCTGACGAGACCGACGAGTTTGGCTCTAAAGAACACACTACCCTAGCTACACCGATGTTAATTGCCACATTAGCTAGTGGTAATAGCCAGCTTGTGCTAGAAGGTAATAAAGATTTTGAAGTCGAGAACGGAGGTATGTATGTCCTGTCCAATGAGAACCTACTTGTCAGTGGCGCTTCGGCTGGAGATATTATCTATACGGTAGAAGAGCTGCCTGCTTTTGGCTGGTTAATCAAAGGTGCTGAGGTTTTGAAAAAAGGAAGCCGCTTTACGCAGCTCGATCTAGATCTTAAGAATATGGTCTTTATTCATGACGGTCAGACTGTAGGAGGCGATGCTTTGGTGCTGACTGCGAGAGACAAAGCAGGAGCTATATTAGAGAATCTTAAAATCAATATCGCTGCAAAATAGTATGAGAAGTAAAAATCGGATATTCTATCTATTTGCTGTTGTTCTACTTTTTATAAACTGTAGCAGTTCTTCATCCGAAATAGACCCTCCCATAGTTCCTGCCGACCGGGTTATTCAGTTTTCCGGGATAGATTGGGTAGTGCGTGCGAGCAAAGAGAAAAAAGAAGGGCCGGGGCCGAATTTATTTTCGGCTTCGGACAAAAATGTCTGGGTCGATGAGCAGGGCAGACTCCACATGAAGATACGGCAAGAAGGCGGTTATTGGTACTGTTCAGGAGTTACTTCTAGGCGTTCATTCGGATATGGTAAATATACTTTCTACATCAGCTCGGATATCACCACACTCGATAAGAATGTGGTTGCTGGACTCTTTACTTATCTGAATGATGAAGAGGAGATTGATATCGAGTTTTCCAAATGGTCGATTGCCGATAATCAGAATTCCCAGTTTGCATCACAACCCTCTGCCGTTGTTGGGAATAAGGAGCGATTCAATATACTCCCTGGCCTTGGGCAGACTGCACACTCTTTTGATTGGCAGACCAAGCGCATTCTTTTTAAGAGTAGCTACAAGAACGCTCTTGGCGGAGAACAGGTTATTCACCAATGGAATTACGAAGGAGGGCATGTTCCCAAGGAGAAAGAGGAGAAGCTAAAATTGAATTTATGGCTTTTCAAGGGGCAGATGCCTTCTGATTTAAAGGATCAGGAAATCGTGATCGACAGCGTGCGTTTTACAGCTGCTTAGGTATCGGTTTAAGGTGTTGTATTGTTGTTGTTCTTTTTAATAAATAGGTATAAATATGCTTTTAGAAAATTTGAGAATTGATATTTCCGAGACAGCTCGTGAGGCAGGTGAGAAGGCAGGAAGGGCCGTCGAAGCTAAGTTGTTAGAATTGCAAGCCGCGCAGGATGAGATACGCGTTATTTTTGCTGCCGCTCCTTCACAGGATTATATATTAGGATATTTGACCCAATCAAAACAGATTGATTGGTCTAAAATCGTAGCCTTTAATATGGATGAATATATTGGCTTACCTAATGGTGCCAAGCAGGCATTTTCTAATTATTTGGAAGACACACTTTTTAAATTTGTGACACCCAAAGCTAAATATTTTATTAACCCTTCAGGTACTTTAGATGAGGAATTGGCCCGTGTTACCGCACTGATCGCCGAAAAACCTATCGATGTAGTATGTCTCGGCATAGGGCAGAATGGACATATTGCTTTCAATGACCCGCCCGTTGCAGATTTCAATGATCAGCAGGTGATCAAAGAAGTCGAGTTGGATCAGGTATGTCGCATGCAGCAGGTTATAGATGGTTGTTTTGTTAACATCAACCAAGTGCCAACTCATGCATTGACATTGACTATCCCTACAATTATGAAGGCTTCCAGTCTGTATTGTGTAGTGGTCGGTGAGCATAAGGCCGAAGCGGTTAAGCATACTTTATCCTCCGAAATAACTACACTTTGGCCATCCACCATATTACGTGAGCATGCCGATTGTCAGTTCTTTTTTGACAAGGCGGCCTGTCCATGGGTATAAGTTTCTAGTTTAGATGTGTTTTTTAAGTTTAATGCATAGTTCTTCGGAGCTGTGCAATTTTTTTTGATAATGGTTATCCTTCCATTTTTTGTCTTAAAATATGTAGTTTTATAGCTTTAAAGACTTAAACACCCCTTTGTACTTCTCTACGTTGGCTGTCCTTCATCTTGGCATGTGCGCGCTACGTGGAGTATGTTGTGGTCTGTAGATACTTTGGCCGGAACGAGAACATTCACAGCGACGTCAGCGAAGCTGCCAAATACGGCCGTTGGTCAGGCTTTGCTTATGCTTCTACACAATTTGTCTTCTCGCCAGTAGTCGGGAATCTCAGTGACAAGTATGGGAGAAGGCCTATTGTCTTGATTTCATTATTCGCTTTTTCTGTCGATTATATCTTTCTGGCCTTGGCGCCTACGATCTCGTGGTTATTTGTAGGGCGTATTATCGCGGGGTTGACTGGAGCGAGTATCTCAACGGCCAGTGCTTATATTGCAGATAT
>JBEBQJ010000130.1:0-13934 GCA_040395455.1 Sphingobacterium yanglingense
ACCTCGGAGAAAAATTGGGACTTAACGAAGATGAAACAAACGAAATAATTGTACAACTTCTATCTGAACATAAAATTGAATACGCAGAAAAAAGAGCGTGTAATTACAGTCTAATGAAAAAGGTAAGAAAGAAAAATAACAGCAGGTAATGATTGCTAAATCTTACAATGCCCCCCTAGTTGGCGCTCCTTTGCAAGGAGTGCCTTCACATTTTTTTCACTATCCCTAACTAGATCCTGAAGAGTTTAGCAGCTTGATATTCCAAACTGGAATATCAAGCTGGGGAGGCAATCGCCCCCTTCCCTCCGTATTTACAGAACAAGGATTGGCAATGTCATCAGGTGTTCTAAACAGCGACAGAGCTATTATGGTCAATATCCAGATCATGCGGATATTCACCAAGATGGGCATGACAAGAATATCTACCTAATATTTCCTCTGTATTCGATATGAAATCATATGGCAGAGATGAGCTACAAACCTCATTCCTGCTAGCGTGAAATGATACCTGTAGGTTTACCTACATTGACCTATTGGAAGATAAATTAGATTAACCTCTCCTATCTGAACGCAGTAAAATCGGATTAAGGTGGAGAAAGAAGGATAGGATTATTAAAACAGCGTGTATTGCGAGTAGCTTTGTAAACAAAACTTAAAAACAATTGATTACATTGGATATATTATATAGATTTAGGTAATGGATAAGATTCTATTCAAAGAAGTTCAAAGAAATGGTATAGCTCTCTTTGTATTGCTATTGCTGCCACTGCTCATATTTGTTTATGGTATCTATCAACAAATAATAATGGGAATGCCATTTGGTGATAAACCAGCAAGTGATACTTCTTTAATCTGTATAACGCTTTTTTATGCGCTATTCTTAATCTTCATCTATAGCCTGAAACTAACAACTGTAATCAGTAGCACTGGTATTGCCGTGAGCTACAGCCCCTTTTTTAAAGACAGGTTTTATAGCTTTGATGCTCTAAAATCGATTGAAGTCGAAAGGTATTCACCTTATTTGAAATATCTGGGACATGGCTACAGAAAAGGTTTTGATGGTAGCACGGCATACACTGTAAAGGGCGATCATGCGTTCATCTTGATATTAGAAGATGGCTCAAAACTACGTATCGGGACGCAGCAACCTCACGATGCTAAAATGGCACTTGCTAGAGTTAATAACGAGTAATAAGGCTTTTCTAAATCTGGTTGCATCGTGTAAAGCACTTATACATGAGGATACTTTCATGTAAAGAAAGCTCTTTTTTTTAACATGAAGAGAAGGTGATGTATACTTTATTATCATGTCCCATATGATGGAATCAACAGAACTGCTAAATGATTTCAATTGAATACGTCCTTAGAGGGGTGTTCGCGAAAGATTTTGTATATTGATTGCAGTTAACAAGATGTGAGTGGTAGTTTTCGCGAAACATCTCACAGAAAGAAAATGGGACAAAAAATATTTCACGACTTTGACTTTTCAGACTTTTGGGAGGACAACGATTATTCATTAAAAGAATACGTTGAAGAAAAACCAACAGATGAACTTATTCATTCTATAGAGGAAGAACTTGGCTTTAAACTTCCAGCTTCATATATAGAACTTATGAAAATTCATAATGGAGGAACCCCAAAGAATTGCTGTTTTCCAACAACTGAAAGAACTTCTTGGGCAGAAGACCATTGTGCAATAACGGGCATTATGGGAATTGGTAGGACAAAGACCTATTCTTTGTGTGGCGACTTAGGAAGTCAATTTATGATTGATGAATGGGGGTACCCAAACACAGGGGTATTCATCTGTGACTGCCCGTCAGCGGGACACGATATGATCATGTTGGACTATTCAAAATGTGGAAAGGACGGAGAACCAGAAGTTGTTCATATTGACCAAGAATGGGATTACAAAAAAACATTCCTAGCGAAAGACTTTGAAACCTTTATTCGTGGCCTTGTTAGCGAGGATGACCTAACAAATGATAAAAAAGAAGTATCTGCCGAGGATGATTTAGAGGAAGAATGGTTTTCAGATGACTTTTGAGATTGAAGAAATAAAAAACACTGCTAACAAGGGGTTGGCAATAGTGGGGCGAAACTGTAAAGTTCAACGACGGTTCTTCGACTGCCCGCCCGAACATCAAGCCCCGAGACGTAAGGGACAATAATGACAGACCAACGTGAAAAATAGAAAATATGGAATTACCAAAATTTAAATATAGTCCCAACGCATACAGCCTTGATTTATTTAAGGAGGTGGACGGACTGTGCTCAATTTGTAACGAACAAAGAAACTTAAAATACGTAAGTTCATTTTACAGCATTGACAAGCCTGATTATATTTGTCCTTGGTGCATCGCAAACGGTCAAGCAGCAGAAAAGTATAAAGGTGATTTTAATGATTATTGCGGGATTGAAGGAGTGTCGCCAGACCCGAATGACCCTGAACCAACAATACCAAAAGAATTATTACTTGAAATAACAGATAAAACACCAAGCTACTTTTCCTGGCAACAAGAAATATGGTTGACACATTGCAATGAACCTTGTGCATTCCTTGGATATGCAAACAGTCAATCTATTGAACCTTTAATAGATGAACTTAAAGAGGACATTGAAAATTCAGGCATTCCGACGGAATATATAACAAAAGGATTAACAGAAGAAAGCGATTTGGGGGCATATTTGTTTCAGTGTGTAAATTGTGGACATCACAGACTGCACATTGACTTCACCTAAAAATACAGCCGCTAACACGGATTTGGCACAATGAATTTGGAAATCAATTCTACGACCTCGGCATCAGTAAATAACGATTTAGGGAGAAAACCAAATTTAAATCCGTTGCACCTATAGTGCAATAATTACTTTTTTGCGTTATAGGTGCAACGGTAGATTTTAACCTGGCTATGCCGCATCTAAAGGAGCATCGTCTCAATTCCCTTGGCTTTCAGGCTGTCCAACACGGATTCTTCGGTCTGGAATAAGGTCATTTTTTTAAGGTTGGGAAATTGATCGATATCTGCAAAGGATTCAATGGTAAAGGTATCATCTTCTCCATCCCAAAAAGGACAAATCGTCATGTAGATTTCATTCCCTCCGTCCTGGTAGATCTGGCTAACTGCTTCAGCCCACTTTTTATCAATCTTTAATGCTTTAAAATAGGCTACGAGTTCTGGTATGGGATCATACCCTTCTTCTTCAATATCAATGTTGCGCTTTTTGTACAGATCAGCAAATTCGTAAACGTCTACTTTGGGTTCTAAGACCTCTTGTACATACATCAATTCGTCGATAACAGCTAATTTGAAATTGAAATCGGAAAAGGTAAGGCTATCTTTTACGTTGTTCTTGACGGCATATTTATTTTTATCTTTTTTAGGTGCCACATGGCTATAATTCTGTCCGAGTTGATAACTGTAAATAGGACGGTCGCCCTCTAGTCCATAGCATAGGGCGCGGAGGTCCCAAGGCCCTACTTTGCCATCAAAATCCTTTCTACCACGGACGGATACACCATTAAGATAGATTTCTCCTTGATAAAGTCCAGTGGAGCGGTATTTGACTTCTTCTTGTGGATGTTGTAAAAAACTAAGACTTATAACATTGTCCATAACTCCATATTCGGTGTAAATACCTAAATCATCCCAAGCGACCCGCCACATATTGTCGTCCCAATACTCGCGGGATGCATCTCCTAAAATAGACTTTAAATAGGTTATGGAAGTCGGAAAGGTAAGGGAGTGTCCATCCAACCACATACCTTGCTCGTTCAATTCAATTTTCATGCTTTCCTTTTTCTCTTTTTTCGGACCAAAAAGTTTGTCTAATAATCCCATTGACTTCTCTACTATTTTTATAACAAATGGGCAGTGCAAAATCTATTCCTAAAGTAAATTTCCCTTGATTGCCCCTTGTTGGAGCTCCTTTGCAAGGAGTGCCTTAAAAAACCCAATACGTTGGTCATTAAAATATACTCATACCATATTTTGACTTTCCTTCTCCGATCAATTCTTTCCTTGCATTATACTTCTTGATCTGCTCTAAGATGAACTCGTACTTAAGCTTTGGTTCTTTCTCGATCTCTGCAATAAGTTCTGGCGAATCATCTAGATAATTGGATAGATTTCTGTTTATTTTCGTTCCTGACACCTGAAAAAACACAACGGTTCCTGTTTTTCGCAATTCCAGTATCTCATTCGTTGATTTCTTCAATGCATAGTAGCGGTCTGATCTGCTAGACACTCCTGAGTTCATCATTCCATTCGGTCCAACAGAAAATCCCGAGTTTCGTTCCAATAAAAATGAATAGACTATGATTTCGCCGTCTTCATGGATCTGTACAAACAAAGGCTTTTCGGTTTGGCGAAGACGTTCGCTGATTTTGTACATCTTAGGGTTGGAATCTTCGATTCGGACAGTACAATTCTGTATATAGGAAGGTCCATAAACGTTGCCCTTATCTATATCATATAACCGATAGACTTGTTTAGGGTCTAACTTTGTCTTCTTGCCATTGATTTTGAATTTGATCTTACCGTTGGAGATGGAACTAAATTCACCATAAATGGTGTCCATATCTATATTGATATAATAATCGGTCGATTGGCCAAAACAATGGAACTGACTTAAAAACAAGAAACACAGAATCAGTATTGGTAATTTCATTTTAAAATATGGTTTGCGAATGTAATGTATAGCTTCTAGCCTACTCAAAAGTAGCAATTATTGACTATTTTGCAAGACCACATTGAATGCCTGGGAAGAAACTGCGTCCTCTATCTGCCTGATCAATATCTCGCGCTTCATCGGAAAGCCAGCCTTGGATAGCTCAAACGTACCATCGGATCTAACTACAATATATGTGGGATACCCCTTAAGTCCAGTGGTTTTCACAATACTATCAGACAGTCTACGATTGGCTAATATATGTGTACCTTCTAAGTTATAATAAGCAATCATTTTCTTCCATGTATCCATTCTAGACTCATCGTTATTGGCTATGTATAGGAATAGAATATCCTTGTCCTTGAAATGTTGTTTGAGGGCTGCAGAATTTCGTTCGATTTCCTCGTGACAGGGTCCACACCACGTCCCCCACATGTCGATCAGAATGGTCTTTCCTTTAAAAGTAGCTAATAGTTCATCAAATGACTGGTACTGCCCCGTGTCAGCCATCAGTACCATTTTGTCATTTAGCTTTCTATTTTCATTCGCCCTCCAAGTGGAAGCTATAGGCGCTAGGTACGGCATGTACCGACTGTCTGGATAGCGCTGCGCAAAACGATCAAATATAGCCGCGGCATTTGTCTTCTTGGACCGAATGATATCACTAAACAATACAGTGTAAAGATATTCATTGACCTCGCCGCTGAACTCGGTATTAATGATAGCTTCTTTGAACTGGTTTTCGTTGTCGGCATTGTAGACCTCCATACGCTGACCGGCCGGATAGTGTGCATAATATTTGGCGAGCATGGCTTCTTTATCCGCTACCGCCCATAATTCTTCTTTCCGTCTTAGCGGATAATACCGTAACAAAGATTGATAGACATTGCTCACTAGGCCTTGGGGATTTTGTATATCAATAGCTTTTAGTAGACTGTCTTTCTTATTAACCCATAGAGGGTTTAATGATTCGTAATTCTCTCGCTTTCGAAGCGCATACTTGTGATTACTATAGAAGATGAAAAATGCGGTAGCCGGATAATAATGTAAGTTGAGCTGTTCTATACGGATGAATGCCGGTGAAGGATTGTATCTGGCGATGTACTGTTCTAGATGGATTTGATTTTTTCTAGTTTCTTCAACAATATCCTTCCATATCCGATTGGGCAGGGTGTCCTGGATGTAATAGTCAGCATATTCGACAGCTCGGCCTTTGTCTAAATATTGATTGTTTGCAGCTCCTCGTCCACTGATGAGTAGGGAGTCTTTGCCATTTATCTTATCTAGAAGGATATGCAGATCGTCTCCGGGCTCTAGATACAATCCTCTGCTATAAAAGCGACGATTGGGCAGTTGTAACTGGAACCTGAGCATCCCTGGCAGTACGAAGTCTTTGCTAACTTGCCCTTGATCCAATCGCAACTGCATATCCTGACCAAAGGGCTTGTCTTTGATAAAGAAGTCGTACACTCCAAAGGTAGCTAGTTCGATACTGCTCTCTGTACCGTCTTTGATGTGAATCGTTAGCTTGGCGGTTTGACACAGCAAATCAACAGCAAAGAAATTAAGCAGTAATCCCAATAAAAGAATCCGAATCATAATCATTTATAAATAGTTTCCTAAAAATAGGAATTAAAACACACCGTTACTGTTAAATATAGCTAAATACAAAATCCGCTCTCCTATTGTAATACAAGGAAAGATTGGATATATTCGGGATATATGATGGAACAGTAATGAAAAGTATTCCATACAATTCGTGATTAATTACATTAGAAGTATATTGCGAGATTAAGATGAAAAACATTGACAAGATAAATCCATTTGAGACCACGATCGAGAAGACAAACTTTGGGGTAATAACAACGTTGCTTACGGAAGTCGAAGTGTCAGCTAAAGATAGTATTTCCTTTGGTACGGAAAGCCTTTTGACTCATTATGTATACAAAGAAAATGAGTCTTATAATTTGGTTTACACGGTCGTTGGCATAGACGGTACTATAGAAAGCTTTGTGGAAGATGACGGAATTCTTCCTACTCAGTTTTTAAGTCCCAATGGAGAAAATTATATTTCACTTGTCCCCTACCATCCTGACAAGGAACTGGAAGTCAGTATCCCTGTTTTCAATAGGGAAAATATAGATTTACCGAAAGGGAATAGACCTTTTGTCGGTGAATTTATCGGAGTTTCAAACCAGTTTTCACTTTTTTATGAGGTTGATTTTTGGTCTGATACCAAACCGGACAAAATGCTGGCTATCGAATTTAAGAACGGTGTGCTGAAAAAGAAGCACAATATTAAGGTACAGCTCCCGAGAGACAACAAAATATTTATTGAAAACAACGAGATCCATTTGCTTACAAAAGAGGGAAATAGTTGGTTGCACCGGCAAATAGATGAGAAGGGTAATGAAATCAGGCAACGGAGGTTTAAAACTAGGTCAAAATCCTTTTTACAGATCCTGAGTTTATCTTTTGACAAAAGCTCTTATCTGCTTGCTCAGGAGAAAGGGAAAATCAGTATTGAAAAGGTAGATGAAAATGGTGAAAATGCGCGCATGGACCTTATTGATATGAAGGACCCGTTTTTCAATACCTGGCGACCTGTTAAAATCGCTGCAGATACTTTTGTCACGAGGTTTAATGGAGAATTTGGCAATGGTTGGATCACCACAAAGAATGATGTATTACTAGAGCTATTCTACAGTAAAGGAGAAAAAGGATATAAGAACTTATTGACGGAGGAAGTATTGGAGCTAAAATGGGACAACTTAGTTATTTCGAGTATTAACAAGACTCAGGATAATAGCTATGCCGTCGTATTCTATCCAATGACAGAAGGCCGGGATAAAAACAGGGAGCTAATCATCTTAAATCGCGAGGTGAAATAGGTAGCCAGATAAACAGTTGGTGAGTCGTTGGTAGCAAAAAACGTATAGAATAATGCATAAAGAGTCAATGCCCGAAGAATTGACAACGGTCGATATCTTCAATCAGATGATACAATTATTATTTTCTCGATTAGCGCCTTTGGGGTGGAAATTATTGAAAAATGGTGATATCAAAAAAAAGAGTGGCAAACTAAGCTACAGAATATTCTTCTTTCGGAGCTACAAAAATTACATCAACCATACGGATAAGTCTGGTTCGGTGACCACGGAAATCTACTGTCACATTGATACGGTGCAGCGTGAGGGGGTGTACGCACTAAGGTTTGAAAAACCAAGTGCATTTAATATACTTTCGGAAGATCTGACATTAAATACAACACTGATCGAGCAAATCTGGAAAATCATTGAACAGGAATTTCTGGAAGTGATTCAGGGGCTGGAGAAAAACCCGAGGCAACAGCTTTTGAAAACGGGCCTTTTCCCAACACGTTATGCTATCGATTATAGCTACGAGCTATCGCTACGTAAGGAGCTACTGGAGGTGGTGGGTGCGACAGACTTATTGCCTATTTATACTGAAAATAGCAATTTCTATAAGTCGCCTGAGAATAGCGCTGTTATATCTATGGAAAACTATTATTACACGATAAGGGATCGTGTAAATGTAGATTACTGTAAAAAGGTGGGCCTAGAGGAACTCTCCACCTTGACTGATGAAGCCTATTCTTTCTTACGACAGACGGAGCGATATGATGAGTTTACGGAAGCTAAATATCAGTATGCAAAAGCCTTCCCGCAAACAGATAAATTTAAATGGGTCATAGCGGTCTTTTGGTTTGTCTACCCAGGCATTGCACCTTGGTTTGAAAAAGACCCAAATGCACAATATATACTGAAAAAAGTATTGGATTTTGAAGAGAAACTAATAATCCGAAAAGGGTCTACAGGAAGGTAAAATTCCCCTACCTATAGGGTAAATCGTATCGCAACGCCCCTGTAATGAGGATTAAACGTTGTTGTACAATTCACTCGAAAGCAACAATTATTACTTGCTTTGCAACTAAACATTGGATACCTTTAAAGGAAAGTATTATCAACATCTTGGTAATATAACAAACTGTATCAAGAACTTGAATAAGCTAGGTTATGAAGCATTCGTTTACACTCCCCCAATTTCCTGACACGGTCCTAGAGATAGAGACGTCTATATGGACGGGACGGACTAAACTATTTAAAGATGGTGTAGAACTGGAACGCTCTTCGGAGAAGGGGAAGCCTTTTTTGGCCGAGTCTGACGCAGGGGAAACTATTAAAATATATCCTAAAGCAGCCATTACGGAACTGACTCCACAACTGGAGATAGATGGTATAAAGTATAGTACTCAGGAAAAACTTATTTGGTATCAGAATGCTTTGGCTCTCCTACCGATGCTATTGATATTTGTGGGTGGTGGATTGGGAGGTGGCATAGGTGCAGTAGGCTCTATACTGAACCTCAAGACTTTCAAAGGCGGCGAATCGGCTACCACGAAATACCTAAAGGTAATCGGGATATCGATCCTATCCTATGTGCTGTATATGCTCGTGGCGTATCTGCTGGTGAAGATGCTGGAACGTACGGCGTGACGTATTTGGCAAGTTTGTACCTAATAGCGAAGCATTTGATACTGGTATTAACCTGTTCTACAGGTAGATAAGATGAGATATAAAGTGAAATGAAAAAGCAAATTTTAGTATTACTCGTATTTGGATATCTGTTTCAATCCCACGGAATATCGCTCTTCATAAATAAGAATGATGTGCTTTGTAACGTAAAGGAAGAAAAAGACAGCTCGCTATTCAATCTTCTTAACCTTATTAATAAAAATCTCTATAGCCTACATGCTAATAAAGGTATCCAAGGAAAAATAAACAACAGTGCCGTACAGATTCCCAAGGAACTGGTTTCGGATAAAGGATTAAGAGACATCTACAAAGTGAATCCAAAGAATATCTTTATACATGGAGAACGAAACGGTTTTACGGCTTCTGAACTATCTAACTACCATCTTCACGAAATCGATTCAATTGTTGTTTTATGGAATACGCAATTAATCGGTCTACAGGCTGTCTATGGTAACTCATCTGAGTACGGCGTAGTAGTGCTTCATCCTAAAAAGGGGAGCTACAAGAAGAATAGGGCGAAGACTGATATATCCCTTCAAAATGTACTGAATGATAGTTTAATAAAAGGTTTCGATATGAATAAGATGGTAATAGAGATTCAAACATATCTCAATGCTATTGGGTGCACTCCCGATGCTAACAACTATATAATTATGGAAAACCGAAAAATTAACCTTTCAGATTTAACAGCAAACACCTTTCCTCTTGGTAATACATTAAAGATTAAATTCGTCAAAAGCAATGAAGTCCCAAGTGGAACGAAAGGCCTAATTCACCTAACAAAAGGGGCTTTCTGAAAATAATGAACTGGCTTGGCATCCGGTTGATGGAACTTCTATAAGGGAGTTCTAGTAGGGATAGAGTATTGCAAATACTATTATACGGGCAACAGGACGGGGTCCTATAATTTTCTTTAAAATCGTTTGCCCATTATAGAAACATATCTAGTATCTTTAATCTATCAAGTAATTGTATAACAGATATGACAGAAACGAATATTGGTCAAAAGAAAAGAGGTGCCAGAATAAAAGGTTTTTTGGGCTGGACATTTTTAGTTATCATGCTGGTGTTTGGTGGTTTTCTCTACTTCCAGTATTATTTTGTTTTTGGAGAAGGGGTAAAATCCGGTTATCTTAACTTTGCTGTTAAAAAAGGGAACCTTTTTAAAACCTATGAAGGCAAATTGATACAGGAAGGATTTGGCGCTGGAAGAGCAGGTGGTTTGACCAGTAATGAATTTGTCTTTTCGGTGGAGAATGATTCTATATTTCATGTGCTGGAAACCAATAGTGGAAAATTCTTTGACCTCCATTATAAAGAATACCACGGGGTGGTGCCGTGGCGGGGCAATACGAAATACATTGTAGACCGTATCGTACAGATGAAATAATAGAATACACCAACCTCCCCCATCCATTTGGATAAGTTTTTATGATGTTTAAAATAAAATTTCTCGCGATACTTGTTATCCTCTTACCGCTGTCGTTGCATGTAAATGCACAAAAGAAAAAGAAGAAACGTATTACCATAGAGCAATCCCCCCGCCAAGAACTGGTGTATGATAATGTAAACTATATCGACGCCATAAAGACGGTGCAGCTCGCTACCGCGGGTAAGGAGAACCAACTGCCGATATATACCATGGGGGATGCAGAATCTCTTTTATTGTCTTTTGACGACCTGAGGGGAGATGTGCGGGATTACTACTACAGCATCGAGCACTGTAATGCGGACTGGAAACCTAGCCGGCTGTCGGTACTGGATTATGCTGAGGGCTACAATGAGGACCGTATCGTCGACTTTAAACAGTCTCAGGGTACAACACGCCACTATACACATTATAAGACTAGATTTCCGAATGAATATGTAAAGCCTAAGGTAGCGGGAAACTTCTTGCTGAAGGTGTACGAAGACGCGGATAAAGCGCGTCTGGTGCTGACGCGTAGGTTTTATGTGCTCAAACCATTGGTGGTCGTGGGAACTGAAATACTGTCCTCTAGCTTAGCGAAAAATAGGTTGTCCAACCAAAAGCTAAATGTGACCATCAAGACGGGTCTGACAATCTCTAACCCGCACCAGGATATACAGATCCATGTCATGCAAAACCAGCGTCCTGATAATATGATGATTCTTCGGACACCGATGTTTATCGGCACGGGGGAGATAAAATATAACAACAGTGAGTCGCTGGATTTCTTGGGCAATAACGAATTTCGATACGCCGATCTGCGTTCATTCAAAGGGGGCTCGGGACAGATCAAGGAGATCCAGATGGATAGCTTGATGCATATCACCTTGTTTACGGATGAAGACAATCGGGATAAGACCTACGCCACGACCTACGACGAAAATGGAAAATTCTATATCCGGAACCTGGATTATGACAATGCTGACATCAGTGGGGACTATGCTGAGGTTGAGTTTTCACTGCACACAACACCTGAGGTCTCGGGAGAGATCTACCTGGTAGGTGGTTACAATAACTACCAACAGACTCCTGAAAACAAGCTGAAGTATAATCCTGCAACGCAGAAATGGACGGTAAAGCAGCAGCTCAAACAGGGGCTCTACGATTATGAATATGTACTGGTGACAGCTGACGGAAAAACTGTTACAGACGCTTTCTCGGGCAGCCACTTTCAGACGGGTAATGACTATCAGATCTTGGTATACTACCGCCGGACGGGAACGTACTGGGATGAACTCTTGGGGGTAGGTAATGCTTCTATCAATAATAAAGAAAATAAAAACTAACCAAAATCGTGGACGATAATAATAAAGACCAAAAACTAAAACGGGGATTAACAAATAGACACATTCAACTGATAGCCCTAGGTGGGGCGATAGGTACGGGTTTGTTTCTAGGTATCGGAAAGGCTGCGGTACTGGCGGGTCCCTCTGTCCTATTGGGCTACGCTATCGCGGGGGTGATTGCTTTCTTTATCATGCGCCAACTGGGCGAAATGGTGGTCGATGAGCCTGTCTCGGGAAGCTTTTCTTTCTTTGCTAATAAGTATTGGGGGGGATTTGCAGGCTATGCGTCTGGATGGAACTATTGGGTGCTGTATGTACTGGTAAGCATGGCGGAACTGACGGCTATAGGGGTATATGTGCAATTCTGGTGGCCTGAAATCCCGCTATGGGTGTCTAGTCTATTCTTCTTTATTGTAGTGAATGCGATTAATCTCGCTTCGGTAAAGGTGTATGGAGAGACCGAATTCTGGTTCTCTATTATCAAAGTGGTGGCTATCGTGGCCATGATTATATTCGGTGCTTATCTCCTGATATCTGGAACGGGGGGAGAAACGGCAACGGTCAAGAACCTCTATAATGATGGGGGATTCTTCCCTAAAGGATGGCTGGGCATCGCCGAAGATGGGAGTTATCATGGACTTATGGCCGCCCTGGTGATGATTATGTTTTCCTTCGGTGGCCTTGAACTGGTAGGTATCACGGCCGCGGAAGCGGAGAACCCGGAAAAGAATATTCCGAGAGCTACCAATCAGGTACTGATCCGAATTCTTATTTTTTATGTCGGTGCTTTGTTTATTCTATTTTCCTTGATGCCTTGGCGTAGTATCAATGCGGATACTAGCCCGTTTGTGGAGGTTTTTAACTCGTTGAACTCGTACCAGTTTACCCTCTTCGACAAGACTTTTTACTTTACGAGTATCATAGCGAATGTGCTGAATATGATTGTACTAACGGCTGCATTATCGGTATATAACAGCTCGGTGTATAGCAATTCGAGGATGTTATATGGATTGGCAGAACAAGGAAATGCTCCGAAGTTTCTCAATAAACTAAACAAAAACCATGCGCCAACAGCGGCAATATTGGTGTCCGCAGCACTAGTGGCTATCTGTATCGTGGTCAATAAACTAATCCCGGAGCGGGCTCTGGAGATATTAATGTCATTGGTGGTTTCGTCGCTGATCATCAACTGGATAATGATTAGCTGGACTCACCTATACTTTAAAAAGCAGAAGATTAAAGAAGGTAAGACGACGCTGTTTCCGAGTCTGTTCTATCCGTTCAGCAATGTAGTCTGTCTTTTATTCCTGTCGGGTGTGCTGGTGATGATGTGGTTTACGGGCCTGAAGATATCGGTCGAACTGATACCGATATGGCTCGGTGTGCTATTCGTAAGCTATATCATAGTCAACGCACGTAAGAAAAAAAAGGGAGCTTAAGCTCCCTTTTTTATTGTACTACATGTATCGTTTTGATGGCGTGATGCGCTACACCATACATATCCTTGATACGGACTTCAATCTGATGAGCCCCTGCTTTCAGGCTTGGCAACTTCACTTCCCAAAGGTGTGTGGAATTGACCGCATTGGAAGGTCTCCGCCCTTCGATAAGTTCGGTCGCATTGTCAAACTTCAGTACTTCATATTCGTAGCTAGGGTCTGGTCTATCTGTACGGCTCATCTTCTTCCACTCTTTGCCATCTAGGCTGTATTCCATCACATCGTCTGTCCTTCCCATAAAGAAGTTGGCATAAATCGAATAACGCTTGCTATGCTTGGCTTTGACCGTGCTTGGACCGATTAGGTTGATCTGGTAACCTCTCTCCTCTCCAGCGACTTTGTAATCAAAAGCATACGTATTGTCTTTGATATTCATGATGGCATAGCCTCTAGGGGTACCATCGCGCATGGTAGAGGCCGGTACGCCCTGCTGATTGATCTGCCCGGAATACCA
>JBEBQJ010000131.1:0-13689 GCA_040395455.1 Sphingobacterium yanglingense
TTTGATTTCTGCCCTTGTTGGTAATTTCTAAATATCGTAACTGTTTTTTTCGGATCTTTATTTGAGCTTTCAGATTAATCAAGTGACAGTGGATCAAGAGGTATCTGTCATCAAGGAGTACCTGCAACAGATTTCCAAAAAATCGACTATTAAACATATCTACATCAAGGAGGATATGTCTCATGTATTCAATATTAACGACGCGCTTTCGAACAATGAGCTGATTTGTTTTACAGGCGACCGTTATTTTGAAGGTTCAAAGGTATTGGAAGCTGATTTTTTAGGTAAGAAAGCCTTTTTCCCCGCGGGGCCTTTCCATTTGGCATCAAGATTGGGCGTCCCCATTATATTCGTATATGTGATGAAAGAGACTAATAGTCATTACCATCTGTATGCACGGAGGTGTGATGCTGTAAAACGTAGAGACGCGCAGGCTGCATTGGATTTTTATGTAAAGAGTGTCGAGGGGATTTTGTCCCGATATCCATTACAGTGGTTTAATTTTTTTGATTTTTGGAATAGAAAGGAGAAGGCTTCCCCTTAGGTTATGAAAAATGTTTTAGTAATTTATTATAGCCAGTCTGGACAACTGGAAGATATAGCCAAATCAATAGCAAAACCCTTATTGGACAATGAAGAAGTACACGTTGATTTTTACGAAATCAGAACTGTGCACTCTTTCCCGTTCCCCTGGCGTAGTGATGTTTTTTTTAATGTCTTTCCAGAGACTTTTCAGCAAATTCCGGAAGAGATTCACCCTCCGGCGACAGCTGTTTTAGAGCAAAAGTACGACTTGGTATTATTTCATTATCAGGTCTGGTATTTGACCCCTTCTATTCCAATTAATTCATTTTTAAAGAGTCCATACGCCAAGCGTATATTAGCGGATACGCCCGTTGTAACCATTAGCGGGTCCCGTAATATGTGGGCTAAGGCACAGGACAAGGTAAAAGCCTTGTTGCTTCAAAATGGTGCCCAGTTGGTTGGTAATATCGCGCTCACAGACAGGCATCATAATATGATTTCTGTAGTGACTATTGTAGATTGGTTATTTTCAGGTGTAAAGCGTAAAGCCTATGGTATATTCCCTATGCCCGGGGTTGCTGAGGGGGAGATCAAAGGAGCAGGTAAATATGGGGAGACGATTCTCTCGCATCTGCAGCATAGTAATTTTGAGGGTATGCAGTCTCATTTACTTGCTCAGGGGGCTGTGGACTATCGATTTTTCTTGGTATCTATGGATAAAAAGGCAAACCGTATGTTCCATATCTGGTCTACACTAATTTTAAAAAATCCTAAAAAACGTAAACTGCTGGTGAACTGTTTTAAATATTACGTGATTTTTGCGATATATTTTCTGTCACCTATTGTATTTTTAATCGAATTAGTGCTTTTCCCGATTTTATATTTTGCAAAAATTAAAAAGGAGAAGGTACATTATCAAGGTATTTAGTAGATGAATCAAGTTTTTATAAATCGTGTTAGTAAATTTTTGCCCAATGATCCCATTGCCAATGAGGATATGGAGACTTATTTGGGTAAGATCAACGATAGAGAATCAAAGGCGAAGCGTATTGTTTTACGTAACAATGGTATACAGACGAGGTATTATGCCCTTACGAAAGAAGGGGTACCTACCCATACCAATGTCTTGTTGACTGCCAATGCTATCCGCAATCTATTGGATGAAGATTTTAAGGCGTCAGATATTCAACTGATATCTTGTGGTACCTCATCGCCGGATTATTTGATGCCATCGCATGCTGTAATGGTTCATGGCGAACTGAAGAATGGTCAGTCAGAGGTCAATTCTGCCTCAGGCAATTGTTGTGCAGGGATGAATGCACTAAAATTTGGCTATCTATCGGTAAAGGCCGGAAATACGGACAATGCGGTGTGTACGGGATCGGAGCGGATGTCTTCGTGGATGTTGGCTGATCATTACAATAAGGAGGTGGAAAATCTGAAAGATTTGGAAGAACAGCCGATTATTGCTTTTAATAAGGATTTTTTACGGTGGATGCTTTCTGATGGAGCAGGTGCCATGCTTTTGGAGAATAAACCAAGAGGTCCATTGTCTTTACGGATGGATTGGGTAGAAGGATATTCTTACGCTCATGAGTTGGACGTCTGTATGTATGCGGGTTCGGAAAAGTTAGCTAATGGTGAGTTAAAACCCTTTAGTGATTATCCCTCTGTAGAATGGCTCAATCAGTCGATATTTGCGGTCAAGCAGGATACCAAGTTGCTCGATAAGTATATTTTGGATAAAGGCGTAGAAAGTATGAAAGATGCAATGGAGAAGCATGGTGTGACTCCTGATGATATCGACTATTTATTGCCTCACGTGTCCTCGCATTATTTTGTGGATGGACTATATAATCGCTTTGCCAAGGCAGGAATCGAGATTACCAGAGATAAATGGTTTATGAATCTCCGTTCTGTTGGTAATGTCGGAGCAGGTTCAGTATATCTTATGTTGGAAGAGCTGGTGAATTCCGGAAAATTGAAATCCGGTCAGCGAATCCTACTATGTGTGCCCGAGAGTGCCCGGTTTACCTATTCCTATGCTTATTTAACCGTGTGCTAATGCTTCCTGTGCAAGGTGAACATATTATCAAGCTGATTCCGCAGCGGTTTCCTATGGTTATGATCGATAGGTTGCTCGATTATACGGCAGAGACGGTGGTTGTTGATTTTGAAATCAGGACGGACAATCTATTTGTGGCTGGAGGTCAGTTACAGGAAAGCGGTTTATTAGAGCATATGGCACAGTCGGTGGCTGCACATACAGGATATAGTTATTATATCCGTGAGGAACAGGCGCCTACTGGATATATTGGTTCCATTCAGAAAGCAGAGGTACACCGATTGCCCTTGGTGGGAGAGGTTTTGACCAGTAAGGTGGAGATTATCCAGGAGTTTATGGGAGTTACCTTGGTACATATAGAAACATACATTGGGCAGGAGAGTATAGGTTCTGCGCAGATGAAAACAGTAATCGCTTCAACGGGATAATATGACAGAAGGCGTTATAAAAATACCTATCCATGAGTTTCTGCCACATAGGACGCCTATGTTGATGGTGGATTATATCGTCGAAATCAGCCAAGGGCATGTTATTTGTGAGTATACGATTGAGAGCGATTGTATATTTTTGGTTGACGAGTTCTTGCAGGAGGTGGGGTTGATAGAGCATATGGCCCAGACCTGCTCTTCGATTGTTGGGCAGAACTATTATACGGAGGATTATAATCCGGAAGTCGATGAGCGGGTGATTGGTTTTATATCCGCCATTAAAAGTGTATGTATTGAATGCCTGCCAAAGAAAGAACAGCGTATCCGTACGACTGCTCGTTTGGTTTCTCAATTTGAGGGGGCGGGATATACCATCTGTACCATGTCGGTGATTGCGGAGGTCCTTGGTGACCAGATTGCGGAGGCCGAGATTAATTTATTCTTACAAGAACGTAAAGCTTAATAGCTATGAAGAAATCTGAAGTACCCCAAGATAGTGGACGGATCGTGCAGAAAGGCTCTAGAGAAATGTATTACGCTGTGGATGAAAATGGCGAATATACCACAGCATTGAGTACAGGCTGGGAAGCTAAAAATATCGTTCAGGACCATACTATGGAAGTATTACAGGCGGAGATTGACCAGGCTAAAGTGGCTGTAAAAGAGGGAAAGCGAAGCCCCATTTACTATTATATGCTACTGACTAGAATGGATGTGGTGGTTTTGGCGGGGTATACCGGATTTTGGCAATGGCGTATCAAGCGTCATTTTAAGCCAGAGGTTTTTAGTAGGTTGAGTGATAGTAGGTTGCAGAAGTACGCTGATGCATTTGATATCACCATAGCAGAGTTAAAGAATTTTAAAGGAGATTAATGCAGTTAGATTTTACACATCACCAATCTGCACATTGTGAAAGTGGGGTGGCCTCGAATTTGTTGAAAGATAAGGGGCTGAACCTCTCCGAGCCTATGGTTTTTGGTTTGGGAGCAGGTATATTTTATGTTTATCTCCCTTTTCTGAAGGTTAGTAACGCCCCTGGGCTAAGCTATCGCCCGATGCCGGGTTGGATTTTCAGCCGTATGGCTAGACGTTTGGGAGTCAAAATAAAACGGCGGAAGTTTGCTAATCCTGCCAAGGCACAACAGCAGCTGGATGAGAATCTGAAACGGAATATTCCATCTGGTCTGCAGGTTGGTGTATACCATCTGCCTTATTTTCCAGATGATTATAGATTCCATTTCAACGCACATAATCTGGTGATTTATGGCAAAGAGGGGAATGAATATCTCGTGAGTGATCCTACGATGGAAGGGGTACACCGGCTCACAGAGAAAGAGTTGGAACGAGTTCGTTTTGCGAAGGGGGTGCTTGCTCCTAAAGGGCATCTATACTATCCGACATATGTGCCAGCCGAAAGTGATATTGACTGGACGCAAGCTATTCGGAAATCTATACGAAAAGCCTGTAATGATATGTTGGCCCCGGTTCCTATTGTGGGAGTCAAAGGGATGCGTACGGTTGCCAAAGCCATTGCTAAATGGCCGGGTAAGGTAGGGATTCCAAAGGCTAATTACTATTTGGCACAAATGGTCCGTATGCAGGAAGAAATTGGAACTGGTGGTGGTGGATTCCGATATATTTATTCTGCATTCCTGCAGGAAGCTGGGCACAAAATTAATAACCCTGCTTTGTTGGAGCTGTCCAAAGAGATGACGGAAATAGGAGATCTATGGCGTGATTTTGCGGTTAATGCGTCCCGGGTTTATAAGAAACGGAGTAATCAAGGCGATGTGTATAATATCTTGTCGGCAGAATTACTCCACCTAGCGGACCTTGAAGAAGCATTTTTTAAGAAATTGAAGAAAGCTGTTTAGGGATATGGAGATAATTCGAATAGACAGTCTTTCCAAAAAATATAAAGACAGCGACTATTACTCGGTGGAGAATCTCAGTCTTCAAATCTTCGAAGGAGAGGTGTTTGGGTTACTGGGACCTAATGGGGCTGGCAAGACTACCTTGATTTCGATGCTGTGCGGGTTGATAAAACCTACATCGGGAAGCTTTACGATAGCCGGTCTTTCGTATAAAGATACGCCTATGGATATCCGTAGGTTAATAGGTGTTGTACCTCAAGAGTACGCGCTGTATCCTACATTGACGGCTACAGAAAATCTGGTTTATTTTGGAGCCATGTACGGTCTGAAAGGCAAGGTTCTAAACAGCTTGGTGGAAGAGGGGCTGTCAAAGATGGGACTATCGAAATTCGCACATAAAAAAATAGGTGCATTTTCTGGAGGAATGAAGCGACGGGTCAATCTGTTGGCGGGTATCTTGCATGAACCTAAATTGCTCTTTTTAGACGAACCTACCGTAGGCGTGGATGTGCAGTCTAAAAATGTAATCCTCGATTTTTTAAACGAGCAAAATCAATCCGGTATGACTATCGTATACACTTCGCATCACCTTATTGAAGCGCAGGAATTGTGCGATCGTATTGCGATTATTGAGAGTGGTAAGGTCATTGTACAGGGCACTCCTCAGGAACTTATTGATACGACCGAAGGGGCACGTAACTTGGAAGATGTCTTTATTGCTTTGACAGGAAGGGGGCTAAGGGATGCTATATAAGTTAGGTATGGCTATTCGTAAGGAGCTTCTTCTTCAATCGCGGGATGTTGGGGGGCTTATTATCCTTTTTGTGATGCCTATGGTATTGTTGATTACCATCACTATGGTACAAAAAGGGTCATTCGATTCGATTACAGGTACCCGGATTCCGGTTCTGTTGGTTGATAATGATAAGGGAGAAATTGCGCAGACGGTGCGCAAGGAGCTCGGTGATATCGGTAGTTTTGAGGTGGTAGAGAAGGTCAATGGCGCCATTCTGGATGAGAAGGAAGCAAAGGAAGCTGTTTTCAAAGGAGATTACCAATTGGCTATTGTATTGCCACCCAAGTTGAGCGATGATCTGAATCTTCATATCAAGCAGAATGTAGATAAGGTGATGGCCGAGTTTTCGTATTCAGATTCGGACACAGTAACGGCAGCTATAACCGAAATCAAGAAGAAGGATGTCAATCTATATTTTGACCCTGCCACGCAGGAGTCTTTTAAAACAGCTATCAAGAGCTCTATTGATAAGCTGATTGCCACTATTGAAAAGGATAAGGTGTATAAGGTCTTTCAGGAAGAACTGGGCGTCAATGAAGAAGCGGTGTTTGATAACGGTCAGATACTCCAATATCGGGAGATTGGTCCCGAAGCGGGTAGGAATAGCCTAAAACCGAGCGCCGTGCAACATAATGTTCCTGCTTGGTCTTTGTTCGCTATATTTTTTATAGTCGTACCACTTTCCATTAATATCGTAAAAGAGAAGTCGCAAGGTACCATGGTTCGGCTCATCACGAATCCCGTTCCCTATACATTGTTTTTACTGGGCAAGACTTTTACCTATCTGTTGGTGAGCCTTATTCAGTTTTATCTGATGTTGCTGGTCGGGATATATGTGTTTCCGCTTTTGGATTTACCTGCCTTTGAAGTGGGGCATCATTTTCTGCAACTGTCGGCTATGGCACTGTTTGCTGGACTTGCAGCGATTGGATTTGGCATCTTATTGGGGACTATTGCTACTACGCAGGAACAGTCTGCCCCTTTTGGTGCTACGTTTGTGGTGATTTTGGCCGCTGTGGGTGGCGTATGGGTGCCCGTGTTTGTAATGCCTGCAATCATGCAGACGATATCCAAGCTCTCTCCGATGAATTGGGCATTGAGTGGTTTTTACGACATCTTGTTACGGCAGGGAAGTTGGTTGGCTATTCTGCCTAATATAATTTTATTACTTTTGTTTTTTATGCTTACGTTGCTGATTGCAGTCCTATATGATAAGAAGAAAAGAACTATATAATGAGGCAAGTCATTTGACCGTATCCAAATGGGGAGAGGTACGCTTTAACGAGGTGGATGCATTGGGTATTGTGTGGCACGGTCATTATATCACCTTTTTTGAGGACGGACGTGAGGCCTTCGGTAAGGAACATGGTATAGATTATCTTACGGTGCAGGCGTCAGGCTATACGACTCCTATTGTCAAGTCTGTCTGTGAGCATAAGCTTCCGTTGCGGTATGGGGATAAGTTTCGGGTGCAGACTTCTTTTGTGGACACTCCCGCTGCTAAAATGATATTTAAGTTTAAGATTTTTAATGAACAGGACGACCTGGTCTGTCTGGGGGAGACGACGCAGGTTTTTCTTGATAGCGAAGGTTTGTTGACATTGAACATCCCAGATTTTATCGTGAGTTGGAAAAAAAAGGTGGGGTTACTGTAGTGTTTAAACCTATTTACATATCGGAGGTGAATTGCGTGAGTCCTCTCGGAATGGACTTGCAAAGCAATTGGACCACCTTGATGAAAGGAGAAGGCGCTATTGAGGGGATAGATATAGGGATGCTCAAGGAGATAGATGTCGCTAGATTTGCCGATAGACCAGCCCTATTGGATGATTCTCTTTCTTTTTTAGAAAATATAATGTTACATGCGGCTTTGCCGTTGGTGAGTGGTAAAGTGATTACAGCACGTACGGGCTTTATTCTCTCGACGACTAAGGGTAATATCGAGAAACTAGCTTCTGGCTCCGTAGAAGAAGCCGAATTGGGCAGACTTGCAGGGGTATTGGCACGGCGTCTGGGATTTGTTTCAAAACCAATTGTTGTTTCCCATGCCTGCGTGTCAGGATTGTTGGCGGTATCTGTTGGTAAGAGATTGATACAGATGGGGCAATATGATGAGGTACTGGTGTTGGCTGGAGACCAGGTCAGTGAGTTTGTTTTGTCAGGTTTCCAGTCGTTTCAAGCGATGAGCAGTGGTCCATGCCGGCCGTTTGATGCGGCTCGTAGTGGTGTTACGTTGGGTGAGGCGGCCGCGGCAGCATGGTTGACCGATCGTAATTCCGAGGGCATTGTACAAATTATGGGAGAGGGGGCTGTAAACGATGCGAATCATATTTCTGGGCCTTCACGTACGGGAGAGGGATTGGTGCGCAGTATGCAGTCGGCTTTTCAGGAAGCAGGTATCCCTACAGGTGATATTGATTTTGTATCGGCACACGGAACAGCGACCTTATACAACGATGAGATGGAAGCTATAGCTTTTGACCGTATGGGACTATCCGGGACACCTACGCATAGCTTGAAAGGATATTATGGACATACACTGGGGGCTTCCGGTTTGCTAGAGCTTGCGATAGCGGTTAAATCACTACGTGAGAATATGCTCATTCCGACTAAGGGGTTTGCTACTTTAGGAACCTCCAAATATTTGAATATTATCCAGGATTTGGTGCCTATGGATTTAAATTATTGTCTGAAGACTGCGTCTGGCTTTGGAGGTAGTAATACGGCTATGATTCTAAAGAAAATCTAGTGAAGGAAACGTTCTACATATCAAATTATGCAACAGTTGCCGCAGGGCAGGTGCTTGTGAATGGACAGTTGGCGTACTCTAATACAGCTGATTCGTTTGCCGCTTTTGTGAAGGAAGCTGTAAAGAATATTCAGGTTGATTATCCCAAATTTTACAAGATGGATAGCTTGAGTAAATTGGCATTTGCAGCAGCAGAATATCTGTTGAAAGATAGGCCTGTAGAGGAGGATACTGCTATCATCCTTGCGAATAGGTCCGGGAGTCTGGATACGGACTATAGACATTGGGCGACTATTCGGGAAGAGGCTAATTATTATCCAAGCCCTGCTATATTTGTATATACGCTGGCAAATATTTGTACAGGTGAGCTGTGTATCCGGCATCAGTTTCTTGCAGAGAATGCCTTTTTTGTGGCTGATAATTACGACTCCAAAAGTCAACATGCATATGCGACCTACTTATTACTGTCAGGCAAAGCAAAGCGGGTATTATGCGGTTGGGTAGAGTTGTTTGGAGAAGAATATAAGGCGGTACTATATCTGGTCGAACAGACTGGAGTGCTACCCCATACAATAGAACAAATTGATCAATTATTTTTAATATAGAATGGAAGAATTAAAAGCGGAATTAAAAGGTAAAATCATTGAGGTTTTAAATTTAGAAGATATTACGGTCGAAGACATTAATGATGATGATTCTTTGTTTGGGGATGGACTGGGATTAGATTCTATCGATGCCTTGGAGCTTATTGTTTTATTGGATAAAGGTTACGGTATCAAATTGAGCGACCCTAAGCAAGGTAAAGCAATATTTGAATCAATCAATACGATGGCCGATTTTATCTCGAAAAATAGAACGAAGTAAAATATGTCGGTGGGCATAGGTGTTACCGGAATGGGAATGGTTTCGGCTATAGGTCTTTCTGTGACCGAGAACCTGTCATCACTTGCTGTATCCCGATGTGGGATTACACAGGTGGATAATTTTGAGACCCGGCATCGCGAGCATGTACTTGTTGGAGAGATTAAGCTTTCTAATGCTGAGCTCGAAGAACGCATAGGTCTGCTCAAGGGACATGGTGTCACTCGTACTGGGATGCTCGGCATTCTTGCTGCCCGGGAGGCTGTACAACAAGCCGGTTTATCACTTGCCGACTCATCAGTCCGTACAGGACTTATTTCATCTACAAGCGTGGGGGGGATGGATGTCACGGAGAAGTATTTTTATAGCTATACCCACGACCCGGAATTGCAACACTATATCCTGAGTCATGATGCGGGTGTGTCTACGCAGCAGATTGCCGATGACCTGGGTTTGAAAGGTACAGTT
Organism: Sphingobacterium yanglingense; assembly: GCA_040395455.1. Classification (GTDB taxonomy): domain Bacteria; phylum Bacteroidota; class Bacteroidia; order Sphingobacteriales; family Sphingobacteriaceae; genus Sphingobacterium; species Sphingobacterium yanglingense_A. Next base: position 9,767 of record JBEBQJ010000131.1, read on the forward strand.
ACGACCATTAGTACCGCTTGTTCTTCGGCTGCCAATGCGATTATGCTAGGAGCGAGATTGATTAAGAGTGGCCGGTTGGACCGTGTTATTGTAGGTGGAACGGATGCATTGAGCAAATTTACGTTGAACGGATTTAACACGTTAATGATACTTTCGGATACCTATTGTAAGCCTTTTGACCAAAATCGTAAGGGGCTTAATCTAGGTGAAGCGGCGGCTTATTTGGTCTTGGAATCAGATGCGTTGATTGCTAAGGAGCAAAAGCCTGTGTTGGCTTATGTCGCAGGATATGGAAATGCAAATGATGCCTTCCATCAGACGGCCTCATCTGAGAATGGAGAAGGAGCCTTTTTAGCGATGCAGAAGGCATTTGCGGTAAGTGGATTAGCAGCGAGTCAAATCGACTATATCAACGCCCATGGTACCGCGACACCGAATAATGATTTGTCTGAAGGACGTGCTTTGCTACGTGCTTTTGGTAATGATGTCCCTACATTCAGCTCGACGAAGGCATTCACTGGACATACGCTAGCGGCAGCGGCGGCGATCGAAGCGGTCTATAGTATTTTGGCAATCCAAGAGGGCATGGTGTTTCCAAACCTTAACTTTGATACGCCGATGGAGGAGTTTGGATTGATTCCACAGACTGAGTTATTGCGAAGGGATATCAATTATGTTTTGTCTAATTCTTTTGGATTTGGAGGTAACTGTTCGACGTTGATATTTGGGAGGTAGTTATCAGGTTATGAAGTTATCAGGTTAACAAGTTATGGAGTTATCAAGTTCACTCGATAACTCGATCACAGGTTCACATAAAAAGAGAAATGAAAGGTAAATGTTTTATTCAGGGTATTGGTGCCGTTACTGCACAGGGAATCTGGCGGGCTGATTTTTTTGAACAGGCCAGAGAGATTCGGGTATCTAAGGCCTACGCGGAACAGCCTTCTTATAAAGAGTTGATTGCTCCGAATATGATACGGCGTATGTCCAAAGGTATTAAAATGGGGATATTTGCTGCTCAACAAGCCTTAGATGAAGCAGGGGGGGAAGACTTAGATGGCGTAATTACTGGGACGGGATTAGGCTGTTTGGAAGATTCTGAGAAGTTTTTAAAAAATATACTGGATAATGACGAAGAGTATCTAACCCCGACTTCCTTTATTCAGTCTACGCATAATACAGTAGGAGCACAGATTGCGTTACGGTTGGGCTGTAAGGCTTATAATTTTACCTATGTGAATGGTGCGGTCTCTTTCGAATCGGCTTTGTTGGATAGCTTGCAGCAGTTGGAGACAGGAGATGCACAATCGATATTGGTAGGTGGAATAGATGAAATATCGGGCCATACTTTCAGTTTAAAGCAGTTGATTGGAGAGGTAAAGTCTGATGGCGCAGATGAAACTATCCGTGAATCTCAAACTAGGGGTGTTAATTACGGTGAAGGAGCTACTTTTTTTGCACTTGGCTCAAGCTCAACTATAGAGAGCTATGCGGAGGTTGTGGATGTATGTATTCAAAATCGGCTTGAGCTTGGAGAGGTAGAAGAATTTATCGATGGTTTTCTAGAGCGGAATAAAGTAGAGCGTGCTGCTATTTCCGCTGTAGTAATCGGCAATAGTGGTGATATGGAATACGATTATTATTTCGATGGGTTTGGACAGTTATTTGAAGATACCTATCAGTTGTATTATAAGCATTTTTATGGTCATTCTGATGTGGCTTCAGCTTTTGGAATGGCTACAGCGGCCTATGTGTTGAAAACACAGCAGATTCCAGAAGAAATTGTTTGGAAAGCCGGAAAACAAATGCCACTTAATTATGTTTTATTATATAATCAGTATAAAGGTAGAGACCACAGTTTGGTGTTATTGAAACAGAGTTAAGGAGTTATTAAGTTATCGAGTGAACAAGTGATCAAGTTAACAGGTTATCAAGTTAACAAGATCACAAGATAACAGGATAACAGAGTCAAAATACAATTGTTAAAAGTATGTTTAAGCATAAAAATATCGTTCCATTTTTGCTATCCCTAGGAATACTTGCTGCGATATTGGCTCTATTTTCGGTAATATCGTGGTCTTGGTGTTTTCTATTAATTTTCCTTTGGGTAGGTCTGACTACCTGGGGATCCTTTGATATCCGTCAAAGCTATTTTACGGATGTATTTTATAAGAAGTTCAGACATGATGGACGCACACTGTCACTTACCTTTGATGATGGACCTACCCCAATTACAGAAGAATTTTTAGACTTACTAAAGAGTTACGATGCTAAGGCTACCTTTTTTTGTATCGGTAAGCAGATTACTAAATACCCCTGGATATTTAAGCGTATTTTGGAAGAAGGACATACTATTGGCAATCATACGATGATGCATTCAAAGGCATTTGGTTTCCTGACTGCGGACCAGGTGGTTTTGGAAATCGATAGTTGTGATGCGGTGATTAATGATTTAGTTCCATTGAAGCCCCGTCTTTTTAGGCCACCTTTTGGAGTGACTAATCCTCCAGTAGCTAAAGCGGTCCAGCAGACCAAACATCAGGTGATTGGTTGGAGCATTCGTTCTTTGGATACGGTACTGTCTAACGAGGATAAAATATATGAACGTGTCGTCGGCAGGTTGCAACCAGGAGACATTGTTCTGTTTCATGATACTTCTTCAAAAAGCCTGCGGGTACTAGCGCGGGTCCTTGCCTATATGAAAGAGCGTGATTGGCATTCGGTAACTGCCGACGAATTGCTAAATTTGCACGCATATGAAGAATAATTTTTTGTTATCATTTCTTTTGACATTTTGTCTTACTGTGGGAATTGCCCAAGAGCAGAAAATGTCGTCTGCAGAGATTTCTACTTTTCAAAACGGAATGGGAAAGGTAGGTCAAATCAAAACTTTGACAGCAGACTTTATACAATACAAGAGGGTGGGGTATGTCAAGGATGAGTTGGTGTCGTCGGGTAGGTTTTACGTGAAAAATCCAGATAAGCTGGCTTGGTTCTATAGTAGCCCTACTACCTATACGATGGTATTTAACAACAAAAAGATGATGATTGAAGAGAAGGGGAAGAAAAAGACCATGGATGTTGGGAGGAGTAAACAGTTTGAAAAAATCAGTCAAGCAATACAAAGTAATATGAATGGAGGTACCTATCGAGGGACTGAGTTTTCACCTTCTTATTTTCAGACAAATAAGTTGTATATTTTAAAACTGACCCCTATCGCCAAAGAGGTTAAAAAGGCTATGAAACAATTGGTTGTTGGTTTTGATAAGACTACCTATCAGGTGGTAGAGGTGATGCTCTTAGATAATTCAAATGGCTCTACGCGCTTTGTATTTACCAATCAGAAGATAAATGGAACACTCGCAGATTCTATTTTTGATCTGTAAGATGATGCCGAAAACCTTGTACAGAAGTTGAACAGCCCCGTACAGAACTTTAACATTCTTGTACAAAAGTTCGAGAGATAGGTACATGACTTCAATAGTCTTGTACAAAAGTGCGAAACTTTTGTACAAAATTTTGATAGTCTTGCGCAAAAGTTTAAAAGTCCCGCACGGAACTATGAAAAATCCGTGCAAAAGTTTAAGAGTTATGTGCATAAGTGCGAGATAGTCATACGAAACTTTGATAATCTTGTGCAAAAGTTTGAAAGACTTGTACAAAACTTTCGTAACCCTCTACAAAATAAGAGCAAACCTGTACGAGGAAATCATAATCTTGTACAGGTTTATCGCATCATTTCAAAAAAACGATACTACTTCCTCCCATTCATGGCTTCTTTTTATACTTTGAGTCCAAGATGTCCTTCGCCAAGTTATGGGCATTTTCCTCAATCTTGGCAATATGTGCTAACCATTCCGGAGAGTTGAATTTTTCTTCTACTTTTCGGGCATTTTCTTCGATCTTGGCGATATGAGCATGCC
>JBEBQJ010000132.1:0-13616 GCA_040395455.1 Sphingobacterium yanglingense
CGTAAAACGATACTTGTATCGATCCTTGTCGAAGAGGTATCGCTGGGCATCGATATAATCCGAAGTAGGCATCTGCGGGTAATAGTATAGATCAGGCTTACTTTTTAGACTGACATTGGAATTAAATGAAAGCTGTATCGGGGTATTGAATTTACCCTTCTTGGTTGTTATCACGATAACACCGTTACCCGATTGTGCACCCCAAATGGATGCGGCGGCGGCATCTTTGAGCACGGTAATATTTTCGATATCATTGGGGTTTATATTATTAAAATTCCCTTTTCCATAGTCTGCCAATCGATTATCATAGGGTACACCATCTACGACAATTAGCGGGTAGGGTTCAGATTGAAATGTGCTCACACCACGTACGTGAATGTTTAGACTGCTTCCACGATTGTTAAAGGCCTTAACTGCGGATATCCCCGGCACCACATCTTCCAGCCGGCTCACAAAATCGGTGGATACTTTGCGATTGAATAGCTTATTATCGACAAATTCAAAGCTACCCGTTGCCCGTTCTTTCGGAGTCTTTTGATAACCTGTGGAGACGACTTCGGCATATTCAATCTCATTCAATACCATTTTTAATAACACATCAATCACGGGATTATCTGCTGTTCTTGATTCTGGTCGATAGCCTACCGAGCTAAAAAGTATTTTATTATCACTATCTGCTAAAGCAAGAATATACTGTCCATTTATATCTGTGAGAATAGTAGCTCCACTATTCGCAGCCTTTACTGTTGCTTTGGCAATGGGATTGCCAGTGCTATCTGTAACCTTACCAGTTATTATTCTCGTATTCCGGCTATTTTCGGTCTCTTTTTTCGAGGTTCCCTTGGCCTTAATAATAATCGTGTGATCTTTGATCTCATACTGCACAGGTTGCCCCTGTAATAACTGTCGCAAAGCCTGCTCAAGAGGCACCTCTTTGAGCTGTAGGGTCACAGGCTTGGTATCTTTAAGGGTTTCAACAGAAAACGCAGTAGCATAGCCAGTCTGTTTACCTACGGTTTTTAATACTTCTGCAAGCGGTCTGTTCTTGGCCTGTATAGTGATTGTATTAGTCTGTGCATGGACAATAATCGGCAAAAGTGCCAGTAAAGCAATAGCAAGCAGACTTAAAAAATAAGCTGCAGGCGGTTTGTAATGAATGTTGTCATCCATAATATGAATTGGTTAGGGGGTACAAGGCTACATTTCTTGTTAGAGAAAATAAAGTGCATACAAGCACAATACTCTATAACTATTATGTATGTTTGTACCGTTGGTTTCTTAAAATGCTATTTGTCAAAATATTTTTTATGACCGACACTTTGGCCGGAGCCGCGTCAACGGTTCCGGTTTTTTGGCTTTCATAGGTATTGTTTGTCGGTGTGTACAATACCAGTTTTTTATTCCTCTACTCTACTTACTATAACCCTCCTTTCTTTTGTGGTATATGTGTAATCGGTTATTTCGTTTAAGTTGCGGAGTACCGCAGATAAATTCTGATCTCTGGTAGTGCTTAGGTAAATAACTTTGTTACCCAGCTCTGCTGGATAATCAAATTCTACATCATACCACCTCTCTAACTGTTTAAATACTTCTACAAGTGGTATTTCATTAAAGTATAGTGTATTTTTAGTCCAGGCTATCAATTCTTGTGCATCTACATCACGCACCTGTATCTTACCCTCGTATAGGTTGGACTGTTGGTGCGGGCGCAGTACGGCAATGTTTTTCCCGTCTGTGACGCTGACGGCTCCCTCAATTAATGTGGTCTGCTTTTGATTATCATAGGTGCGGACATTGAAATGTGTGCCTAATACTTCGATGGTCTGTCCTTTACTGTTTACTCTAAATGGTTGGCTCCTGACCTTTGCTACTTCTAGATAGGCTTCGCCTTCTATCTCGACATTTCTACTGTCTCCTCCAAATTTGACAGGGTATTTAATATAGCTGTCGGCATTCAGCCAGACTTTTGTGCCGTCGGACAATACGACCTTATATTGCCCTCCTCTGGGTGTAGTCAACGTGGCAGTACCTATCGGTCTTTCAGCAATGGAAACGCCATCGTTATAATTGATATTTTCTCCCATCGAAATGCTTTCTTTTTGATCCGAAAGATTGAAGGTCGTTCCGTCCGAAAGGGTCAGGGTAGCTCTGTTACTTCCGGCGGAGACTTCCTGGGATGTAGCGCTGGTTGCAAATGTATCCGTGTCGGGTAGTACAGTAGTACGGATCTGCAACAGATAATAGGAGGTAAATGCGAGCAATAAAACAGATGCAGCAGTAGCTACCCAATAGATTTTAAATAACCTCTTTGGCTTCGTATAGGCCTCTAAATGTTCTGCAACACGATCCTGAATGCGTGTGATACGCTCGGGATCTTCCTCGGGTTCGAATTTTGACAGTTGTTGCTGTACAAGTTCTATCAGTAATGCGCTCTCCTCTTCCTGTTCGAGGTATGTAAGGATTTCATCCAGATCTTCTTTGGTATATTGCCCGTCAACATACTTTTTAAAAAGGCTTTTGATATATTCGTTCTTTTCCACTGTACCGTATTTTGAAATAAATACGATCGACGGCAAAAAAGCAATGCACCAAAAATGAAATTAATTTGAAAATATAGAAATGAGGATAAGGGTAAGTAGTTGTGGGTTGCGGATCACTAGTTTTTTCAAGGCTTTATTTGCCCGTAAAATGTGGGAATTGACAGTCGCCTCGGATATACCTAATAGCTGACTTACCTCTTTATAGCTGAGGCCCTCAATCTTGCAAAGCCGGTATACTTCTTTTTGTTTGGCAGGCAATCGGTCAATGAGCTGATTTAAAATGGCTTCATTTTCCTTCTTATATAATCCGGCTTCGATCGGCTCATAACCTGATTCTATAACAGGATAAAAATATGCTCTCATCTTGCGGTCGTGAACTGCCCGTTTGAAGAGGTCTTTTGTTTTATTGGCCGATATCCTAATCAGATACCCTAATGCTGACCGCTCGGAGTCTATAGAATGACGGTGTTCCCAAAGTGCAATAAATGTTTCTTGTAGGATCTCTTCGGCAAGGTTGTCATTTTTCAGGATTTTTAAAAGATTAGAAATAAGCGGGCGGCTATATATAGAGTATAGTTCGTTAAAAGCAGTTTTACTTCCGGCCTTTAACTGACGTAACAGCTCTTTCTCATTTATGTTTAAGATCTTTTCCATTTGGTTAGCAAGGTAAAGAACTGTAATACTTTTGATATTTCAAAATCTATGGTGCTAGTAAGCTTCTTAATTCTGGGGTAGACTGAGCCTTATTTTTTTAATGTACTAACCGAAGTCATTTCACTTATTTTTGCAAGCTACTCCGTTGTCAAATAGCATAATATCCCATCCGTCACAAAGACTAAACGAACTTTTAGCTTGGTATTTGAAAACAAGTAGATATTCTTCCCTAGGCTGGCGCTTCAATGTTTTGAAGTGCCCAATAACGGTCAATCCCCCCCTCTTTCCAAAGAGGAGCAATTATACAGTACTTAAAGAATACAGATAAACGATATAGCTCCTGCGGACTGCAGAGGTTATGTTTAACCAATTATACATCCGCAGGGCGCCGCCCCTTATTATGAATACTAAATATAAGTCTTATACTCCTATATTACTATAATAGTAACAACTGCAAAAACGACTCCCCCCTGGTTAGCGCCTCTTTCCAAAGAGGTGCAATTATCTACTTAATAGACAGCCTGCGCTAGTAAGGAAACAAATAGATATTTCCAATATCGCCATATACTATAAGATACATATCGTATAATACCTAAACACTCTCCATTACATTACGGTTTCCCGTATTAGGATGTTTGTAAAAATTGATAAATTCAGCAAACTAATTAAAACAATATGAGATTTTTAACAATTAACACTGTCTTAGTTGATATATGTCCCACTCCTGATATCGTCATGCAAAAAAGACTTTCTTCCAGAGTATATGAAAAAATCTGTTTTGACCAAAAAAAGATGCTTTTCGCTTATTTTAGGAAGTTATTCATTTTTTTACTAGAAAAACAAACCATAATATGAGCATATCAAATGTACTACCGAAGGTTTTAGCAGGATTAGTTTGTCTATTTTTTATATTATCTTGCCAAAAAGACTTTGGAAATGACGCAAATAGAGAGCAACAATTTGATTACAACCAATTTTCCTTAGAATTGAAATGGGCATTAACAAGAAGTAATATTTGGCAAGATTACCTTGATTCTAGTATTAATGATTTACCCCCCTCCAATTCAAGTCCAGAAATTAAATTAGCAACAAAAATATCACTCTACGAACCTATTGGAGAAGCTAGTGCTTTATTTCAGGATAAAATTATCAAAACAAAGAATATTGACCGTAAAACCTTCTATTTAGAACATTGGCACAATATCACAAAAAGCAAACAAGATAGTGTAAAACAAATACTTCAGAACAAAGAGACTAGAGAAATTGTTCTAAATCAATTTAGGAAAATGCAAAAAACGAATTATAAATCGAAAATAGCAAGTACCATTCCCGATGTTGATATAAATTCTTGCAGGCCTCCATCGTTTTACTCGGATCAAGTAGCAAATGTCCTAGGAGCTACTGGAAGGGATTTTTTTATGGGTATGCACGGAACCGTTGCTTCTTATAACGGACGGTCTTACAACACATCGCAATATGGTTCCCCTATAGATGAATATAACTATCTTATTTTACTTTGGCAAGATAATGTAAGTTTTAGGATGATTTATTCTTCTGAAAACAGTTGTGCGCTCTATTTCTTTGATATTGAAAGTGCAATACAAAAAATTCTAATGGAGATATACGGATTAACAGATAGTGGTGGTGGTGATGGCAGCGGTGGTGGTGGTGGTGGTGGTGGTGGAACTGACGATGGTGGTGGAGGTTCAACTTCTGGCACACGTGACTGTGCAGGTGTACTAAACGGAGGAGCGTATATTGGGACGTGTGGAAAATGCATTGGGGGAACAACAGGTATAACGAGTTGTACAGAACTTATAGATAGTTTAAGTAACTATCCTTGTGCTCAAGACTTATTAAATCAGCTCCCAAATCTAAAAAACAACATAGCTAGATTAATTAAAAGCCAATTTGCCGAAAATGATGATTTTAATATTACTTTTAGAGCAAAGCAATTGGCATCCGATATCGATGGTTTATATAATCCGAACTCTAACAATATGTACAACTCAACGATAACATTAAATACCGATATTTTATTAAACTCTTCAAAAGAATACATATTGGTAACCATGTACCACGAGGCGTTGCATTCGTATCTAAATCTCGAAGAAAGGAGGTTAAGTTCGACTGAATTCACAGTCAAATACCCAAATTTATCTAGGATTGATAACGGTCAAATACCAAAGTATTACTTTCATCATAATGGATTTCCCTCATTTATAAATCACTTGGCAGATGCTATTGTTTCCTTTAACCCTGATATACCACATTCAGACGCAGTAGTCTTATCGAAAACTGGTATAGTGACAAACATGACAAACTCAGAACTATTAATAAACCAATCTTATAGAAATGGTACAAAAGGCAAAAAATGTAATTAGTATTGTGCTGCTGTTAATCTCAGCACAACCGGTGTTTTCTCAAAAATATTTTCTGCTGGAAACTAACACGGATAAGTATCGTACGAAGACCTATGAACTAAGTACAATGGATTTGTATGGGATTGATAAAAAGGTGCATATATTCAACATCTTACTGGAGGATTTACTCAACAAATCTAACCCTGAAAAGACACTTATACTCTTCTCAGCTTTGCCTGGTACAGGGAATGATAATGGTTGGCAAGAGGTGGATCTGGAAAATATCAAAGATAGTGTTACTTCAATTGGAAAACTGAGGAAATTAAGTGAACAATCTCTTTACCAAAGATTTGACCTGCAGTATGGCACACAGACCAAATATTGGAATGATTATAGAATCGTGGTACAGCGTGAAGGCCGGTACTATGCGTCCAACAATTGTTTGTTACAGTTTTACGCGATTCAAAATAGACCTGATATCTTTAACCAACCCTATAATACTATCAATACTGCGCAAAATGTAAATACTATGGCAAGTGTTAAAGAGCTATATCGCAGTACCTATCCGAATAGCACCTTTCCGGTAGGGATGCCTCCAAATGATGGCAACTTTGATAGAATTAGGGATCGTCGTGAGTTCTTATCAAAGAAGTTCATAATGAATGGCCAGAACTATTATCAATTCTGGACTTTTACGGATTGGGGACAAATTAAGGCTAGGGCGCTTGGTGACCATCATAAAGTGTATTTTGCCTATGAAAGAGGAATAGACCGCTTTGTCTTTAGCCCAACGGATCTCATTGTAGGCGGGTCGTATGATTTCTACTTCTACCACTACAAAAATGAATTAGGAATTAAGTCGAATCTCTTCAACAGTAATGTTAGAGAGGAAAAAGTGATGTTGGTTGACTGGCTTAAAGCGAATTAGTATAAAGCTAGCACCTCTTTCCAAAGAGGTGCAGTTATATCGCTATTAGCAAACCTGCATTAGTAAGGAAAAAAATAAGCATTATACAATATAAGCCTAGAGTTGTCTTAAGATGGGGAAGTCTACATCTTGAATGTGTATTTTTATATTCATTCAATGTTTGAAAACGGGGAAGGCTTCAAATTTACACCAAGCGGAGAATGTTACTGACTCTTTTTAGAATTCGATTTTAAAGTGTTATAGGTCAATTTAGGAATCGCCTCATGGGAGTGTAACTTTCAAAAACATAGTTCTTATCTGTATGCCTGAGGAGACCAAACCTACAGACAAGAACTAATTGCGCCATGTCTTCATCCAATCCAAATATTGCTGTCTGTATGGATTGTCGTTCAGTAAAATAATCATATCCTTCAGTTTTTCCCGATCGTATTCGTAATCTGTTACCGAAAACATTAGGAAAATATCCCTTCCGACCAGCTTTTTGAAAAAATCCTCTTGTTTCAACTTTAACAATACATCAATGCAGGTTTGATACAAGGTCTGTTGGAATTCCACGAATTCTTCGTCTTCCTCATCTTCGTCCTCACTGTCTTCCTCTTCATAACTTTCGTCAGGATTATCCCAGAAATCTCCTTCAATTGCATCGTACAGTTTACTACATATTTCATTAAACTCTGCGTCTGCCCCATCGGCTTCGTAACGCCATTCGGCCGGCTCAAAGGTATAATACACTAAATCTCTCTCTGGGGCTGTCTCTAGAAACGCTAGGGTATTGGTCGAGGGACAAACAGTCATGGCTCCTTCGTCGCTGTATAAAGCAAAAGCATATATTCCCTCGGCGGCATGATCAGTCACCATCTCCTGAAAGGCTTTTCGGGTGGCAGCTTCTATCTGAATGGCCAGTTTATCAAAATCAAAGTTCTTTTTTTCAGTCATTATCAGTTACAATTTCATCAGTTCCAAAATCATTTTTAAGCCAACCGTGGAATCCCATACACATACCATCCCCATGGAGGGTATCCAGTTCTTCCACTACCTTATCCTCTTTATAGAGCACAATATTCGTTTGCAAAGTCAACCGATAGGTTTTATTTTCTAAGTCATCAAAGACACCATCCATCTGCATCATCATAGCATATAGCGTATTGTCAATGGCTGCCAGATGAACCGCACGCTGTGTCTGATCTATATCAGAAGGGATTTTACCAATGGCATATTTCCGAATATTCTCAAAAATTATATATCCTGCCCCATGCTGCATCCAAAGCTCGCGATCACGTTCATCGGACGGTGGGATTGCTAATTCTTTACTCATAATTCCTTTACTTCAAAATATTACTATTGATACTAATTCTTAGGATTTGTTCCAGCATGTAAAGCAATATTAAGCAGTAATTCGGAAAAAGACAACCCCATGTTGGTGTTTCAATCTTTGAAGTGCCTAATGAAGTCTGACTCCAAGTGCTGTATTTAACCAATTGTAATTCTGTTAGGCTTCCCTGATAGGGAATCTTTAACTAAACCAATAACGATGCATTTCCTCTAAAAATGCTTTATCTAATATCGGGAGATCTGAACTTAGCACGGAGTCAATCCTGCATTTTGGACAAACGGCAGTTTCTCCAGTACCAGGCTCATCAATCCATTCAACTATCTCATAAGGCATGTAGGTTTGTTGACAATAAAAACAACCGCATAACGAGCCAGATAAAATTTCATCCTTATGTGATGAGCTTCTGATATGCGCCTTATTCAAAAATTCCTGTGTGTACTTTGACTTAAAACCTGCCATAAATCAATAATAGTAGTTGTCTGTCCTATACAAGATAGGAAAATCGGGACTAAAGCTAAATTTTTCATATAATTTACATGGGCTATTAGCTCATATAGCCTGATATTAACTTCATCAAGAGATTATCGCGAATGAGGACTCTTTCTGGACGAAAAGACTATTACTCTAAAATTTGGAATAGATTTATGAGGCTTTTTCCTTAAAAAAATCCGCTAGGTGCTTCTTTCCATATTGAGGGGCGATATTATCGTCGGCCATAGCGGTTAAAAAAAACTCGTACGGCCCATAGGTCTTTGAACTCGTAAATGTCCGTAGCAACTTTATAATACATATCCGCAAGAAATCTGGTAGGCAGATTATTCTTATCTTCTTGTCTAAAGCAGTTAATGCCAATTGACCAATCTCACGATGACTCAATATATCGGGTCCTCCTACTGTGCATTCTCTGTCGCTACTTTGCATTTTCAGGATACAAATCTTGGCCAGATCCTCGCCGTCGATTGGATTCAGTCTTTTATCCCCTTTACCAAATAACCAGACACGGCCTGTCTTTGCCATTTCGAAAAAATCACCCATGTCTGAAAAAAAACCATTGGGTCTAATAATACTATAATTCAAGCCCGAAGCTTTGAGTTGATCGACAAACCGCTCTTTGGCTTCAAAGATCTTCAGATGCCTCAGCTTGTCTCCATTAATAGCCGATATGTACTGAAACCGCTCTACAGATGTCGACATCGCTTCTTTTAAAAGATTCATATTGCCCTGATAGTCTACGTCCATATAAGTCATTCCATCTTTTTGCCTTGTAATACCAATGGTACTAATGACAAAATCTATGCTATGGGTAATACCTGTTATAGTCTCGGGCTTCGTGACTTCTCCAATCAGGATTTCATCTGCCAATGAGACCCGCTCGCGCTGGGCATCGGACCTGACAAGGACTCGAACCCAGTACCCTTCTCTTTTTAACGCGCTCAACAAATAATTTCCCAAGTAACCTGTTGCGCCAGCTAGTAATACACGTTTGTTTTTATTTGTCATGGATCAAATGATTTAGTTTTCTACAAAACTAGGTAGCCCGTGGCGCTAATCTCGTTGACAATCGTCAAGAAATCATTTTTTCGCAATGCGTTGTTTGATTCGGCTCAAGGTCTCGGGAGATACGCCCAAAAATGTCGCTATATAATGCTGAGGTATACGTAAAAATAATTCGCCCCGGCGTTCCAACAGATCGGTATATCTATCCTCTGCTGAGAGCGTAACGAATGAGGCTATAATGCGCTGGGCTGTCAGCAACTCATTCTCAACAGCGATTCTTGCAATATTTTCAAAAGTCCCGGATCGCTGCAGGAGCTTTTCTATAGTCGTTTTCGAAAGTATACACAATGTAGTGGGCTCCAGAGCCTCATAGTTCTCGACCGCCGGCTTATTAAATGTATAACTCTCGCCTGCACAGATAAATTGTCCTTCGGTATAGAAAAATGCGGTTTTATCGACAGCATCTACATTATAGAATAGACGTACGCACCCTTCCAGTACAAAATAGATATCGGTCGAAATCTCTCCTTCGCTGAATATTATAGCGTGCTTGTCAAATTGCTGAATCTCGATAAGCTCTCGCAGGTCATCTTTTTCTGTAGATGACAATGGTGTGTATAACTCGATATAGTCTATTAGTTTATCAATCATTTGCTACCAATGGATATAGTCCAACGTTATATAAATATTATATCATTCATGGAGAAATTCAAGAATCAATTTCACGACTTCATCAGGTTTTTCTTCCAACATAAAATGTCCACAATCTTGGATTTTCATCAACTTGAGGTCAGCTACTACCTGTGGCAACGAGCTCGCTAATATTTCATACCCGCTACCACCGATACCGAGTACAGGCATCGTTAATCTGGGATATGTTTTGTAATCTTCGATATCCTGTGGGAATGCCTGATACCATGCATTAGAAGCGCGGATTGCATCTTTACTATTGTAAGCTAAAGTATAGATTTCTTTATCAGATCGACTGACGCTATCCAAATCGACGAGCAGATTCTTAAAGAACCATTCGATCAACAGGTCCATTTTCCCTTCAAAAAGCACTTCGGGCAATTCTTTTACTTGATTAAAGGCCAACCACCAAGGATAAAGATAATTGGCTCCTAAAATGGGTAACATAGGCAAGTGGTACATTGTCGGGTCAGGATGCGGGGTATCCAAAAGGATCAATCTAGAAGTCTGTTCGGGATAATTGGCAGCATAACTAAATGCGACGTGCGCTCCAATGTCATGCCCACCGATGTTAATCTTGTCGTACCCCAGATTGCTCATAAGCTCTCGTATATCCTTGGCCATATTTTTCTTATCATAGCCACCCACAGGCTTGGCGGAAGCTCCCATCCCTCTAATCTCGACAACAATAACGCGGTATCTAACAGCTAGAGCAGGTAAGACTTTGTGGTAAGCCCACCAAGTTTCAGGATAGCCCGGAAACAGCACTAAAGGGTCACCTTGACCTCCTATCACATAATGAAGCTTGGTCTGGTTTACCTCTTCATAATGTTGGGTGAAACCCGGTAGTAATTTTATCAATTCCGTATCTGAGTGCTTATTTTCCATATGTTATATGCTTACTAATAGAACGTTTAGAATTTGTCTAATGCAAAAGTAAACACTATGTTTGTAAGCAACAAGTATACAGCATACTACATACTTTAACTTTTTTTTAAGAATTATGAAACTAATCCACCAACTCTCTAAGGAGACAGGAATTCCTATAGGCACCATTAGATTTTATGAGAAAAGTGGGCTATTCTCTGGTAAACCCAAAAAAGAAGTAACAACGAATAATTATGTTTATTACGATGACGAGGTGATCGAAAAACTTAGGTTTATTCAAATGGCGAAAGCTGTAGGTTTTACATTGTCTGAAATAAAAGAAGTAATTGATGCCTGGTATCAAAGACAGATCAGCACAAGCGCGCAGATTGAGGTTCTGAACCGAAAACTGATCCAGATTGACAAAAAAATAAACGAGTTAAAAGCTATGAAAAAACAAATAACACTGTGTAAGGTCAATATTGAAAATAGTGTAACGGTTAGCGAAAGCGTTTAGCCTATAGCTCGCAATGATGAAAGCCACCCCGAATTGAACTCAGAGTGGCTTTCGTTGTACTATTAACGCAACAGCTGCTGCACTTTGTTAAACAACGTTTCACCTCGTAGATTAGTAGCTACAACCTTTCCTGAGGAATCAATAAGAAAATTCTGCGGAATAGCTTTTATATCATATAATTGAGCTGCTGGTTCTTTCCAACCTTTCAAGTTAGACACGTGATGCCATGGCATATTATCTTGTTGTATTGCTTCTTCCCAACGCCCCTTATTGTCATCCAATGAAACACTCAACACGGTAAACCCACTACTTTTAAACGCTTCATAAGTCTTGACCACATAGGGATTCTCTTTTCGACAAGGCCCACACCAACTGGCCCAAAAGTCAACCAGAATGTATTTGCTTTCTTGGAGTACATCACTCAAACGTAGCTCATGCCCGTCAGGTGTAAGGGAAACAAAATCAATATACGCCTTACCTGTCAGGTTGCCTTTTGCAGCTAATAATCTGCTGGCCAGTTCCTGACCTAAAACTGTAGACTTAATTCGCTGAGACAACTTATCATAGAATGGATATGTAGTTTCATAATTAGCTATTCCTGGGAATGCTGTCTTTTCCAAATGATATAAAGCGACATAAGAGTCGGGTTCTTCTTCTACAAATTGATGAGCTGCCTCTCTTTTTGAACGTATTAAGATATCTATCTGATCCATTAGCTTACCACTATATTCTTTCTTTTCCTGCCCCTCAGGCATAGCTCTAAACGTAGTAAGGGCATCTATATAAGCCGCATCCTTCGATCTCACTTTCGCGGCATACCTCTCGTGGCTTTCGGCCAATGCAGTACCACTAATCTTCGCATACTTCAAGGAATCTTTTGTCACAACAGAAACACTTCCGGACGACAGAAAGAGATCTATACCGTCTCCAAAATCCTCTCCTTGAAAGCTTAATTTGCCGAGCGTGGGTGCCACCAGTTTTCCTTTGAACTGAAAACGTCCTGTACTAACTCGCACACTATCGACAACTTTCGTCGTGTCGTTTTTATAATACAGCTTTACAAAGCTCCCATCATTAGCTCTACTCGTTTTACCTTTAATTGTGAAGTCTAGATCTTGACCAATAGTCGAATTGACTCCTAAAAGGCATGTAAATAACACTGTTAAAAAATACAGTTTCATAATCTCTTGCTTTTAAAATTTAAATATATTTAGTTAATAGCGCGCCAGTTCATCGTTTTTACTTTTACCAACCCGTCCCACTTTGCATTTTTAACGGGTTGTATGTCAACGGTGTTGGGATCGTTACCTACGTTGAATCGTCTCAATGTTCCCTTAGTAGTACTGTTGTAAGTTGCTACATATAGAGAATTGGTAACATGATCTATCTGTGTATCACATTTCAACAATGTAATCTGATCGGTTCCTATTGCAGGAAACTCATATAGCTTTTCGTTACCAGGATTATAATCGTAAGCATAGAGTTTATTGCCAACCGAATAGAATACTACGGTACGGTTAGACGAAAAGGTATAATGGTCTGCCTTATGAAAATCTGTTGCCATAGGTTTGATGTTATAGACATTCCGTTTAGATGGTGTACCACCGTTGGCATAGAATTTATACACGAAACAATTATTTTGGGCATCTTTCATTACGGCAAATGAATTGCCTAGCGTAGACCCTCCGTCTGTATTGCGGGTGTTCTCTCCATAAATTAGCTTTCTGCCACTTGCACTTTGATCCCACGGAAATGGATCATTCTCCCCATCGGTAAGAATATCTGACGTGAGATTGAACCCCAAAGACGTAAAATTCATGAATCGGTCTTTGAGACTGTCATACCATAATAATGAATTCATATTAGCGATACTGTAGAATAGATATGGAGCTGCTGTAATAAGGCTATTGAAATCACTTTTATGACGATTGATCGGGTTTGCATAAAAATCGGGAGCACCAAATAGAGAGTTTGCATAGATATTGCCAGTACTTGTCAAAACAGCTCTGCTGTAATTATTCCCAATACTTCCAGCAGCGTTGAGTATTTGGGGAGCTACAATGGACGGAAATTCCTTACTCTTATCAATTTTATCGGTCAGATATAAGAGTTTTCCAAACGAGTTAGTTGCTGTACCACTCATGTCTATTCGGTTAAAGTAGAATGCGCCGGAACGAGTGGATACCCACATTCTAATGGTTGCTTCATTTCCTCCTGTATGCTGTGC
>JBEBQJ010000133.1:0-13609 GCA_040395455.1 Sphingobacterium yanglingense
CATCTTTGATTACTGACACAAACTGTTCGATGACACTTGTATCTGCTCCCATTGACCGCATAGCATCCAAATACATCTCGTAGTGACTCAACCTACTACCATCGATATACTCATCCGATTCTTCTGCCAGTACAATCTCATTAATAAGATATCTCGTATTCGGATAATCCGAAGCAATCCAAGGTATGCGCACACAGGTCAAGCGGCGTTGCAAACTCTTCAACAACGACATAAAATCCCAAACAGCATAGACATGCGTCTCCGTAAACAATCGCAAATCTGCTATATCTTTAATTTTGGAATACAGAGGATGGGTCAAAAGTAGCTCCCGTTCCTCATGAATGTAGGTATTAATCTCTTCAATCTTATTCATACAACAAAAGTAAGTATTCATTACTGTATCCGTTCAACAAAAAACACGGGTAAATTAAAATTACCTGTTATCGGGGATAGAAAAAAGGGGAAACTATTAGCATATTTGCCTCGTAATTTAACAGAAAGATGAAAAAATTCACATTAACCCTTTTTATGGTACTTATACTATGTACAAGTATCTGGGCACAATCCCAAAAATCGTTTCGGATTGATTATCGCGTCACGACCGACGCTGGTTCTACTGCAGAAAACAACGAATCTCTTATCAAAGCATGGGTCAACAAAACTCATTTCCGGGTTGATAACGCAATGATGGGAAGTATCATATATGTTGGAAACAAAACTGATAATTCAGCTTTCGCCTTGTTACCTGATTCCGAAGAATATGTAATTACCGAAGATGGCACGCAAAACGATGAGGAAGAATATGCTTTACCAGTAGAATTGGTAACAGGTAAACAAAAAAAGATTGCAGGCTACAACTGTAAACTAGCAACTGTTAAAGTAGATTACGGTACAGGAGAGGACGAAAGCACTACCATCGAAATCTGGTATACCGAAGATATCCCTAACCTTTACTGGGGCGAATTTTCCTTTTTCAAACAACTAAAAGGAGCCGTTTTATCGTTAAAACTGGGAGACTATGGTTTTGTTGCAACCAACGTTGTATCAGAAAATGTAGACAACAGCCTATTTGAAATACCAGACAATTATACTGAAATGGAGGACGAAGGCATGAATGGTATGAATGAGCAGCTTTCCGAAGACCGATTCGCCTACGCTGATGAAGAGGGTGTATTATATGGGATAAGAGACGAAGAAGGTAATGCAATCACTCAACCATTATATACCTATATCGGTGTATTTACAGAGGATAATGTGTCCATCGTTATCGACGACAAGGAGAAATATGGAGCCATAGACAAAAATGGCAAAATATTGGTCCCGTGCAAATATGACTACCTCAGCTATGACGAGGGTACACAGCAATACCTATTCGGCCAAACCGAAAAATACGGTTTACTCCATAAAGATGGAAAAGTCTATGTTCCTGCAAAGTATGATATGATTTCATTCTTCAATCAAGGATATGCTACGTTCACACTGAATGACAAAAGCGGCTTGATCGACCAAAATCAGAAAGTAGTAGTTCCGGCCCAATATGATGTCATCTTTGAATACAACAAGCACAATTTCACGACAATAGAAGGTGAAAAATATGTTTTAAACAGTATAGCACAGAAGAAAAAAGTAATAGGTGGTTTTGACTTTCTTTCCCTATCGTTGGATTGTAATATTATCTTAGCTCAAAAAGACGGTAAATACGGCTATATCGATGAAAACGGGAAAACAGTTATTCCTTTTAAATTCACATTCGCGAACACCTTTTCTGAAGACATGGCTGCCGTTGCAGAAGACGAAGCAACAGAAGATATATACTATATTAATACGAAAGGTCAACGTATCGATGTAGCACAAAACTAGTTGGTTTTATTACTTCCATCCTATCATCAGGATGGAAGTAATTAGAAAGCTTATATTCGTTGACCTGTTAAAAAAAGTGCTATCTGGCATGGAAGAAAAAGTGATAAGATATATTTTCAAGTACGTTACATACATTTTTAGTGTTACATACCTTTTTTGTCACAATACTGGCCACGCTCAAGGTTTGTTACAACAACTAGAAACAGATTACAATAAGACAGAAGTCGCGAGCATACCACGTTTCCAATTAACAGGAAAATATGCCCAGGCCCTTTTCTTTAACAACGAGCAGGATAAAGCTATCGAGATCTTAGAGGAGAATGTAAAACAAGCCTCTAAGCTCGCTGAGGGGAAATACGCAGCCTATCTTTATACGGTGCTAGCAATCAACAACCGTATTTTGGAGCGTATCAGCAATTCCACTAGCAGTATCGAAAGAGCCAAATTATTTGCGACAAAGACCTCCGACCTAGAGACAAAAGGTTATGTCAAATATGGTGAAGGCTGGCTCGCTGCAAGAAACAACAAAGAAGCAGAAGCTGTACGTAACTTCTTACAAGCCGCACAATATTTTGACAAAGCTCCTCCTTCGCCCTCGTTAGACGCTCGGAAGTCAACTGTATACAAAGAGCTGACATCGATCTACGCAAATTGGAACGAGTATGAGTTACAGGAAAAATATGGTGCCCTATCACTTCAAGTCGCATTAAAGCAAAAAGATGCAACAGCTATTTTTGAAGCTTACATGTCTATGGGGTATATACATGAACAACAGTTCATCCAATCTCCCCATCTACAGAACCATAGAGACTTAGCCGAAAAATATTACTTACAGGCAATAGACCTCTACAACAAAAACAAACAATCCTTTGCCATTGCTTCTAATTTGTCTTTTGTTGCCAATAACTTAGCCAATCTATACTTACGTTTCTACCCGAGCTCCTACAAAGATAAGGTGAAATATTATGCCCAGTTGGCTCAAAAGCAAGGTCAAGAATCGGAACAACACAACCACATTGCTTCTTCCTACGGCATTCTAGCAGAATTAGCGATTCAAGACGGCGACTTTCTCAAGGCAAAAACCTTCCTTCTTGCCTCTCTTAACGAAATATACACAGAGCCTGTTGTAGATCAGCACATCCTGCTCAGCATCTACGAAAATCTAAGCGATATCTGCGAAAGAGACAACGATTACAATGAATCATTACGGTATTACAAACTCTACGTAGAGACATTTCAAAATATTTATAACAAGGAAAAATTAGGTTTAAGCAAGCGCCTCGAGGCTCAATACGAGAAAGAAAAGCAAATGCAGGAACTCAAAAACCTTCAATTAGAGGCCCAAAAGAAAGAGCAAAAACTACAATTAATGCAAGTTCTTGACCTGCAGCAGCGTCAAGAATTAGAAAATCTAAGACTCCGCGACGAAAACAATCTCAAACGGCTGGAGCTTTCCCGTATGGAGGGTGACCAACAACGACAAGCTTTACGTCTCTCCAAGCTGGAAAGTGAAACAAGAGCTAATGAGGCATTGAACTATCGAAAGGAACTCTCCTATCGTGAAAATATAAATCGCTTTTACACGGTACTCATAATTGCCTCCTTTTTGTTGCTCCTTGTACTGTTCTACGCCTACAGACAACGGACCCGCCATATGAAACAGCGGGAAAAACTCCATAGCCTAGAGTTAGACAAAGAAAAACAAAGATCCAACATCGCTACCTTAACGGCTATGCTCGATGGGCAGGAACAAGAACGTGGACGATTGGCACGAGATTTACACGACGGTCTGGGAGGTCTACTTTCCGGCACAAAACTCCACCTATCCCATGTGACGGAGCAATCAGGGCCTGACTTAAAAGGCCAGCTTTCAAAATCAATTAGCCAACTCGATATCGCTGTAGATGAGTTACGACGAGTAGCCCACAATCTAATGCCTGACCTCTTACAGAACTATGGCCTTGAAGAAGCGCTAACAGATTATGCCTCCCGCATGTCCAATGATAATATCGAAATCGATGTACAGTTTCTTCACTACACCTCCCCGATGAGCAAGGAACAGGAATTGATTACTTACAGAATCATCCAGGAGTTGGTAAATAATGCTATCAAGCACGCCTCTCCCCACCAAATCATTATACAGGTAGTGGAGGAAGATGAACGCTACAGTATTACCGTAGAAGACGATGGCAAGGGTTTTGAAATAGATAAACTAAAAAATAACAACAGTGCAGGATTGCACAACATCAACTCTCGAATACGCTTTTTGAACGGCAATCTACATATTCAATCAAGCATCGAATTAGGTACCAGTATAGAATTCTATTTTCCTAAACAGACTACACATGATTAAAATCGCAATCACCGACGATCATCCCTTGTTACTAGAAGGGTTAAAAAACATTTTATCCCAAGACGCAGATCTACAAATCATAGGTTGCTACGAAAGCGCTACCGCCTTAAAAAACGGCTTACAAAGTGCCGCCGTTGATGTACTCTTATTGGATATTAATCTTTCGGACAGTAACGGCATAGATCTGATTAAACCCTTACGGGATCAGTATCCTGCCATGCAGATCATTATTTTGAGTGTACATAACGAGTATGCCGTAATCAATACCGCATTTCAAGAAGGGGCACTAGGATACATCCAAAAAAATGCCGGTGTAGAGGAGATTTTGACAGGGATAAAGACAGTCTTGTATGGTAATCGTTTTACCTGTTCACAGACTAAAACAATCATTGACAAAAAAGCCAAAGATGGACTTAGCAGCGTGCCAAAGCTCACACGCAGGGAAAAGGAAATACTAGTTGAAGCGGCAACCGGGCTCACAACCGTTCAAATTGCAGAAAAACTTTTTATCAGTCCACATACGGTAGAAAGTCATCGCAAAAATCTCATTGAAAAATTGAGTATGGTTTAGTGCGCGCTTAGTATACGGATTAATCTATTTTAGAGATCGACGAGAAGCTTTTCATCAAGGCTTATCGTCGGTCGATACCTAATATTTCATACGTAACCATCGAATCATACTTTACCCTATTCTCCGAAATAAACAGAATCATACCAATTCCTTTGTTCACCTTTCCTTCCACGACCAAATCTCAATAATTTCCTGCTGCCCTGCCGTGACGTAAACAAATCAAAAAAAGGGACAATTAGGGACAAATAGTCCGACTACCCGAACACTACCCGTCTTCTACCCACTTTCTACTCGTTCTCTTATATAGATATTTATCACATTTGTAACACAGCACCAAAGCAGTTATAGCATGAAAAAAAAGACAAATACACTTCTCAAAATAACCATTTATGGAGAAACAGCTTCTGAACAGAAAAGAGTATATGTAATCGACAATAAATCCTTGAAAATCGATTTGGCTAACCTTAGTCCAATCGGAGAACAGCGCAACCACACGACGACACAGAACTATGGAGCTAAATCAAGCAACCTATTCCCTATCGTTCCTGAGTAAAACTTATTTCCACAGCAGTTGTGCCTTAAAAACACAGGTTTTGTCCAACAAGTTATAGGACTCGTCATAAACTGGTAGATAAAAAAAGAAATACAGCGGTTTTGTCATTTTGCTGACCGAGACCGTTTTTTCCGTATTCATAAAATAGAAACTCTTGACTGTTCGAAAAGCTTGCCAGGAATCAGCATTACCATTCGCTCCCAAATCAAAACGATGGTCTTTGGTTGATGAAAAATACCAGTAGCTAGGCGCTTCATCATTCACAAAAACCTCCTTGTCTTCATTAAAAAAAGACTCCGCCATTCCGGTCTCATCAAACCACATCACTTCCAGGTCAGCATCTCCCAGTGCAGATCTGTAGATATCTTCATCTGCTGTGACTCCGATTAAGAATCCTTCTACCCCTGTAGCTCTAATCTGAAAAGAAAAGGTCTTAGGATTCAATCGAAAAACATCATTTGTAGCTTCTATCACCTTTCCATCCTGCACAATATTAACTTCTACTTTTTGCGCACGCAACACAACAGTGATACACATCAAAATGGAGTATACGAAAAGCTTCTTTATAACCATCACCTTTTATATTTATTTTAACTCCAAAACAACTTTACAGTTCTCACAACTTACAGGAGCAGATCGTCTGCGATAAACATCAAAATGTACTGTACTCAACAATTTATCCAGCATGGCATCCCCAGTAGACTCCCGCTGCTCTTGGATTCCTTCCAAACGCAATCCTCCAGCCTTCTCCATTGTTAAGCGATAATATCCCCAATACCCTCTTGATTCCAACACCAGAGTATCCTGCTTAAGTTCCCAATTATACGTTTCTACAGCGGCAACATAACAGGTATCTAAATCTCCCTCATAATAGGTATAATCGACGGTACCATCCGATTTGAACACAAAATTCTGAGATAAACGACAGGCATTAAAGTCCTTGATGACCTCTTCTCCGTCTGTTATAAATCCCGACTCTTCCAACTTCCAGATACCGACCAATTGTTCAGCCACTGTTTCTTGAGCCAACGTGAGGTTACAACATCCAAACGATAGCAATAAGCTATATATAACTGCGGACATATATTTCATATAGGGCAAATGTAACTATTTATAGTAATTCCATGTATCCCCATTTCCAGTGAATTCTCCAAAAAACCTATGCTTACTGACCCGAATATGACCATCCAGTCTATATGTCCTTATAGAAAAAAAGGCTATCTTTACATTGGCTTTAGGGGCGTCCGTGTAACGATGGACTGAGATAGACCCTTTGAACCTGATACGGTTGATACCGTCGTAGGGAAAAGCAAGAACCTATCTGTTCAGGATATATCCATATTCCTGATGCATATAATTCCCAAAAGCCTTAGTACATATGTTTAATTTTTTAATCAGGCTTTTTTCATGGTACATTCCATTGACAGACAACTCAAAGCGCTAAGAACACTTAGCCCGCTCGTACACAACATTACCAACCTCGTCGTGATGAACAATACCGCCAATGCCCTTTTGGCATTAGGAGCATCCCCCGTCATGGCACACAGTCCTGCCGAAATCAAGGAGGTCGTAGATATTTCACATTCATTGGTAATCAATATTGGCACCCTCAACGAAGCATGGGTGGAATCCATGTGTCAGGCTGCGGCACACGCCCATTCCAAAAACTGTCCTTGGGTATTAGACCCTGTAGGCGCAGGAATTTCCACACTCCGCAATAACGCCTTAAAAAAGCTACTTGCACTTTCACCTACGGTAATCCGCGGCAATGCTTCCGAGATACTCGCGCTAGCCGATTTTACCCAATCCACCACCAAAGGCGTCGACAGCACAGCCCACAGCAGCACCGCAATAGAAGCCGCACAGCAGCTACAATCGACCTACGGTAGTATCATATGCATCTCTGGTGAGGTCGATTATATCATCTCACCTAGCGAGATTATTGAGGTTCACAATGGCTCCCCTATGATGACCAAAGTAACCGGACTGGGCTGTACCTCATCGGCATTGGTCGGAGCCTTTCTGGGCCTCCGCGACAATCCATTAGAAGAGACCGTCGCCGGAGTTGCCATCCTGAGTTTAACTGGCGAATTAGCTGCCCGTGTATCTCCAGGACCGGGGAGCCTACAACTTCAAATCCTCGACACACTCTATACTCTGGATACAGCAACACTAAACAGTAATCTCAACATAAGACGCTATGCCCGAAACAGCTAACTTCCCTTACCTGCTCTATCTCGTTATATCAGAAAAGGACTGTCTACATCGTCCTTGGCTCGAAGTTGCCGAAGAAGCCATCTTAGGTGGAGTAGACCTCATCCAGCTCCGGGAGAAACAGCTGCCCTATGAAGACTTTTTGGAGCGTGCGCAGGCGTTAAAAGCAATCACAGATCGCTATCAAATTCCGCTCGTGATCAACGATGCTGTCGATGTAGCCGCAGCTGTCAATGCCTGGGGGGTACATGTAGGCCGGCAAGACACAGCCCCTAGCGAAATTGTAGCCCGCTACGGTGGACGGTTCCACATCGGTTGGTCCATAGAGCAGCTCGATCAGCTGAACTCTCCCCAAATAGCCCATGTGCAGCACCTGGGGGTCAGCCCTGTGTTCCGCACGGACACCAAAACAGACACTATTACCGAGTGGGGGCTGCAGGGGTTACAACAGCTCAAAAGCCTTACAAACCTTCCGCTCGTAGCGATCGGTCATATCAACGCGTCCAACATCGGTGACGTATACCATGCCGGAGCATCCAGTCTAGCGGTTGTTTCGGCTATATGCCATAGTCCCAATCCGCGGGAGGCAGCAATTCAATTAAAACAAAACATTAAGAACACGACAAAGTAATGGAACAAAACAAATATACCGTGGCTTCCGTACTCTCCATTGCAGGATTTGACGGAAGTGGTGGCGCAGGCATACAGGCCGATACCAAGACCATATCTGCTTTGGGCTGCTACGCCATGAATGTACTCACGGCCCTCCCCGTACAGAATACACAAGGTGTCAAAAAAATATATGATATACCTACTCAAGCCATCAAAGACCAGCTGGAGACCATCTTTGAAGATATATACCCTAGCGCAGTCAAGATTGGCATGGTACACCATGCCGCACTCGTCGAGTTGATAGCCGATTTTCTGAAAGACTATACCGGTCATATTATATTCGACCCCGTCATGGTCTCGACCTCCGGCCACAAGCTTATCGAAGATGACACCATACACGCGTGCATCGAGCGATTGTTCCCACTGGCCACATTGATAACCCCCAATCTGGATGAAGTTGCAGTCCTCATTAACGAACAGATAGACAGCCTTCCCAAGATGCAGGAAGCAGGCAGTAAACTGCTTCAGTTGGGAGCCCAAGCTGTATTGGTAAAAGGCGGCCACCTCCCGGGCACCGACCTATCCTCTATATTGCTCAGCGCCGAAGGAAGCCAGCTCTTCAGCACAAATCGAATCGAGACCCTTAACACACACGGTTCAGGATGCACCCTATCTTCAGCCATAGCGAGCTATATGGCACGGGGCGAGGCGCTCAGCACGGCAGTCGGCCACGCGCTCGACTATGTCAACAAAGCCATTCAAGGCAGTCAACACCTACTCATCGGCAGAGGCAACGGCCCTCTCAATCATTTTCATAACCCACAAAAACTCATTACATATGACATGGACTGATCAAGCGTGGCAACACATACAGCCACTTTACAACAATATCCTAGCTATGCCCTTTATCGAGCAACTCAAGAATGGCACACTCCCGTTGGACAAGTTCCAATTCTACATGCAACAAGATGCCCGCTATCTGGAGCATTATGGTCGAGTACTCGCTTATCTCGGTAGCAAAACCGGAGACAACGACCAAGCTTTGGACTTTTTTGATTTTGGTAAAAATGCATTGATTGTCGAGCGTGCTTTACACGAGAGCTATTTTTCACAATTCGGCATCCACGAAGACAGCGACACAGCAGATCTCGAGCCTATATGCCATCACTATGTGCATTTTCTCAAAAGCACGGCAGCATTCGACCCCTTGGAAGTCGCTATGGCGGCAGTACTTCCCTGCTTTGTGATTTATAAAGAAGTAGGAGACTATATTATCGCTACACAGACCAATCAGGCCAATCCGTACAAAAACTGGATTGATACCTATAGCGGTCCCGAATTTGCAATCGGTGTCCAAAAAGCAGAAAACTATGTGAACGCCATGGCAGAAAACACAACCGAAGCCATCAGAGCACAGATGCTAGAAGCCTATGTCAAAGCCTCCCGAATGGAATTTAAGTTTTGGGAAGCGGCCTACAACAAGACCGCTTGGTAGACTATACCGTCCTCAGCCCCCTGTAGAGAATCCTGCAGGAGGCTGAGGTTATACTACTGCTAAAACGCGCTTCAGGATCATGGCAGAGGCACCACCACCGCCATTACAGATAGCAGCCAGACCATA
Organism: Sphingobacterium yanglingense; assembly: GCA_040395455.1. Classification (GTDB taxonomy): domain Bacteria; phylum Bacteroidota; class Bacteroidia; order Sphingobacteriales; family Sphingobacteriaceae; genus Sphingobacterium; species Sphingobacterium yanglingense_A. The sequence continues at coordinate 9,785 of JBEBQJ010000133.1, forward strand.
GGTCCCTTGTTCCTGTGCCAGCACACTACTCAGCGTCACCAGGATACGTGCTCCCGAACAGCCCAGTGGATGTCCCAAAGACACCGCTCCACCGTATACATTTACCTTATCCATATCCAGGTTCAAGATTTTGGCATTTGCTAAAGCCACAACTGAGAAAGCCTCATTAAATTCAAAAAAATCAATATCAGCAAGGGCTAGTCCTGCCTTTTGCAGCACTTTCTCCGTCGCCACACTCGGTGTCGTCGTAAACCACTCTGGTGCCTGTTCAGCATCTGCACAAGCGATTATTTCCACCAATGGTTTTAGCCCTAGCGCATTTACCTTTTCCTCACTCGCCAATAGCAATACCGCAGCTCCATCACTGATTGTCGACGCATTTGCAGCCGTTACCGTCCCGTCCTTCTTAAAAGCAGGTCTTAATCCCGGTATCTTATCATAATTGACCTGTTCAAACTCCTCATCACGCGCCACTGTTACATCCCCTTTACGACCTTGTATCGTTACAGGGACCACCTCCTGCTCAAACTTACCCGTATTCCAAGCCTCCTGACTACGTTTGTACGAAGAGATAGCATACGCATCCTGCGCCTCACGGCTTATCGCATATTTATCTGCACATAGCTCCGCAAATACCCCCATAGCTTCCTGGCTATAAGCATCCGAAAGGCCGTCCTTCTGTAGTCCATCGACCAATACCTGATCGCCAAATTTAGCTCCCCATCGGTTGGATGCCGCATAATAAGGCGCCTGACTCATACTCTCCATTCCCCCAGCCAATATCATATCCGCATCTCCCAGACGAATCGCCTGTGCTGCCAGTGCCACGGCTTTCATCCCACTCGCACACACCTTATTGATTGTGGTAGCAGGCACATTATCGGGCAATCCTCCTTTTTTGGCTACCTGTCTAGCAGGAGCCTGTCCAAGATTGGCCTGAATAACATTTCCCATCAACAACTCATCCACCTCAGTAACCTCTAGCTGAGTGTCCTTTAAAATCCGTTCGACGACTTTAGCACCTAGATCTGTTGCCGATAGACTAGACAATCCACCACCAAAACCACCTATTGCAGTTCGCTGTGCAGCGACGATAAATACTCTTCTTGACATAACGTAAAACCCTATATATGATTATTTAATAGTTTATAATTGGGATTACTCCCCTAATCACGATCAGCAAATGAAGCGCTCTATTGTGATGAGCAACAAATTTAGTATTAAATATCAAAATAAATATGAAATACAAAACCTTTTTGGCTAAATTAGCAATTATCCCGAATAATTAGCAAAACTACATCGGGGTGTTATAACCAAATAAACTTAAACGTATATGCGTGCATCTATATTGACTGCAGAACACGAGACATTCCGAGAGACACTACGTACCTTCATACGTAAAGAGATTCTTCCCCACGTAGACCGTTGGGAGCAACAAGGCCAAATCGATCGAGAGATCTGGAAAAAAATGGGCGACATGGGCTTCATGGCACTTAACTACCCCGAAGAATATGGTGGTCTGGACCTTGACTTTTACTTTTCCATGATCCTCTGCGAAGAGCTGTCCTACTGTTTTTCAGGTGGATTCACAATAGCAGCTTTAGTCATACAGTACATGTCTGCTCCCTACTTATTGAAGCATGCTTCCGAAGAACTGAAACAAAAATACCTGCGCCCTGTATTGAGCGGAGACCTCATCAGTGCAGTCGCTATTACCGAACCTGGTGCTGGTTCTGATGTACAACAGATCAAAACTACCGCACGTAGAGAAGGCGACTATTACATCGTCAATGGTTCCAAAACCTTCATTACCAACGGCTATTACGGAGATTTCTTTATTACAGCCGTAAAGACAAGCCCTGAAAAGGGGCACCGAGGCATAAGTCTACTACTTATCGACCGCAATGCAGCAGGTGTAAGCGCTACTAAAATCTCCAAAATGGGATGGTTAGCATCCGATACGGCCGAGCTCGGATTCGATCAGGTCAAAGTACCCGTATCCCATCTCATTGGCGAGGAAGATGCAGGCTTTAAATACCTCATGGGAGGCCTACAGTTGGAGCGGCTTACCGCAGCCATACACAGCTTGGCCACAGCAGAGTCAGCGCTCGAATATACGCTAGATTATATGCGCCAACGGGAAGCCTTCGGCAGAAAACTACAAGATTTTCAGACCTTGCGACACCGTGTAGCACAGATTGTAGCAGATATCACGACGGTCAAAGCCTTTATACAGCATTGCTGTGACCTGCAGCAGCAGGGCGAATATGCGGTAAAAGAATGCTCCATCGCCAAACTACAGGCCAGCGAGCTCGCTGTCACAGTCGTCAGCCAGTGTTTACAGTTATTTGGCGGATACGGATTTACCGAAGATTACAAGATCGCACGTCTATATCGAGATGTACGGGTAGGAACCATCATTGGAGGCACCTCCGAGATCATGCTGGAAATCATAGCCAAAATAGCGATCGATGATATACAATACGAACCGAAAAACAATCAATAGCGCGATGTCAGATACAGCATTTAATTTCTCCCGGATAGGTGTTATCGGCGCAGGCATGATGGGGGCCGGCATTGCCTTTGAGGCAGCAAAAGCCGGTATTCAGGTATTCCTAAAAGATGTCACTATCGAACAGGCACAGCAGGGCAAGGCTTATTCCCAACGTATATGCTTCAAACTTATTGAAAAGGGTAAGATGCATACCGAGCAAATGGAAGCGCTGCTCGACAATATCCACCCCGTTACTGATTACGATAGCTTCCAGGACCTCGACACGATTATCGAGGCCGTATTTGAAGACTTAACACTTAAGAAGACCGTCATTCAGGATGCTCAATCGGGCCTTCAACCCGAAGGCTTTTTTGCCTCCAACACGACCTCCCTTCTGATCAGTGAACTAGCAAAGTCAAGTCAGGCTCCGGAAGCCTTTGTCGGTATGCACTTTTTCTCACCTGTAGATCGTATGAAACTGGTGGAAATCATACGTGGCAAAGAGACCAGTCCAGCGACGGTAGAAAAAGCACGACAGTTGGCGCAAACATTAGGCAAAACCGTTATCGTTGTCAACGATGGACCTGGCTTCTATACCTCCCGTGTCTTTTTCAACTACCTGCTTGAAGCCATCAGCATGTTGCTGGAAGGTATACCTGCCGAACAGATCGAAGCCGAGGCACGTCAAGCTGGCTTTGGCGCAAGCCCTCTTGCGGTATTGGACGAGATATCCCTACCTCTGATGCTACACGTCTATGATCAATTCCCTTCATTAAGTGCAAGCCAGCAACGGGCATACCGCTACTTAAACACTTTGGTCGCACAAGGCCGATCGGGACGCAAAGCAGGTAAAGGTTTTTATAACTATGGCGAATCGAAAACGATATGGCTAGACCCAACATTACCCGCTACAGCACCTGCGACCGAATCAGGAACTATCGCCAAGCGGCTCTTGCATGTAATGGCGCTAGATAGCTATCGCTGCTTGGAAGAGGGCATTTTGGACAACCAAAGTGATGGTAATACTGGTGCACTACTCGGCATCGGATACCCACAGCACACAGGAGGTGTCTTCGGACATATCGATCAAGTCGGGTTACCGCAGTTCGTTCGCGAATGTGAACAGTTTGCCGACAAAGGTGAGCAGTGGGAGATTCCGGAATCGATGAGGAAGTTTTAGAAGTGAGGATGGTGAAGAGATTGCTTCATTTCATTCGCAATGACAGATTTGTAAACTATGTCGTCATCGCGAGGATGCGAAGCGATCTATAAGCCATATATCGTAAAGCCGTTTTTAAGATTGCTTCGTCTCCGCCTACTGGCTGGATCCT